>JAILJR010000058.1 GCA_024694565.1 Butyrivibrio sp.
TAGTTGACGAAAGCCGTAGAGATTCGGATGTAACAGATCTGGCAGGTCAGAACAGTGGTCTGGAAGTATAAAGAGTAAAAGGCTCAGAGGATATATTCTTGCGGGTTTGGCGTAATAATGATATAATGAATGTGTGCTGAAAAGATGATCGGGACAAAAATAATACTATAAGGAGAAATGTGTTATGAAAAAAATGATTTGTCTGATTTCAGTGATTATGATGCTGTTTAATGCGCAGGCCATATGCCAGGCTGAAGATGCTCAATATTCTGAAAAGCCGGTTATTGGTATTGCCTGGCGTTCAGATACCGATTCGGAGTTTTTTACCAATGTCTGTAAAGCGGTGGAAGAGGCCGGCGGCACATGGGTCCTCCTGGACCAGGTGAAATCAGAAGACCTGAGTTATGACAGTGAAGGACAGTTGGAAGAAGGAGTAACTGCTTTGGGTTATCTGGATGAAACAGCCGCAAAATTTGTACGTACGAATTCCTGGCACGATTCCAACGCCGGAGATGTCGTGGAAAATGTGAGTATTGTGTTGTTTACCGGTGGTGAGGATATCAGCTCGACCTTGTACTATGATCCCGAACCCTGGCATGGTATTGTTGAAGAAATCGATTACAATGCTGAGAGGGATGTTTCGGATTATCTGCTTATGTCCTATTGCCTGGATCATGATATTCCGTTGATGGGATTCTGCCGCGGAATGCAAATGCTGTCAGTTATTTCCGGAGCAGAGATGATACAGGATGTACCGGCATATTTTGCTGAACTTGGGCTTCAGTACAATTATGAGCACCGGAATCAGAAGGTTTCCGCCGATTCTTACCGGGATTATGCGCCTCATGATGTTCAGGTCGAGCCGGATACAAACCTGTATGACATGGTGGGCACAGAATTACTTACCGGTTGTCCTTCCTGGCATCATCAGGCTGTTAAAAATGTGGACAATACACGTCTTGCAGTGACAGGGTATACGGAGACAGACGGCGTTAAAATGATCGAAGCAGTCGAGAGAACAGACAAGACTTTTGCGGTCGGTCTGCAGTTTCACCCCGAAGCTGCGATCGTCAAGAATCTTGAAAATGCGGAAAACAAGGATGAATTCATAGATTATGATACCGCACTGTCAATCTTCAAGTGGATCGTACAGGAAAGCTATATTGAGCTGGAAAATGCTGCCTGATCCTGCTTTCAACTGATAATTACTACCAGTAAGAAAAACAGAAACGTCTCCTCTTTTTTGAGGAGACGTTTTTTTACAGCAGTATCTGAGACGGAACTCTTTTAAGCACTGGGATTCAAAAAGTCTATATATGTAATTTCCCCGTAATCAAGCACTTTGGCATCCGTACCGCAGAGTTTTTAGCTTCTTTAGCATGAACCCATAGCTCACCGGCACGTTTCTTACCAGGTTTATTTTCGATGCCGTAAAACTGTCAATACATTATCTCTTACAGTCTATGTTTAGAACTTAGCGTGGAAAATCACCTCATCGTTTTCCCAGAAACGAATCTTTATCTCCTTCTGAGCACAGTTTATACCCGTATTCAGGCTGGTCGTCCAGATCTGTCCGTCGTCTCTGAGGGGAGTTTCATCTTTTTCAACTTCATAACCATAGAAAGCAAGGAGCTTTTCATATTTGCTCATGCCGGATGGATCAAACCTGTCTTCCATATCACGGCGAATGTGCAGTCTGGCGTAAGCTACCGCTTTTATCGCCTCAAAATTGTCATCATCATGTGCCCAGGAGCGATTCTCATTGGTCAGGAGACGATAGTACTCATCGTAATATGGTTTCAGCTCTTTCTTCTTTTCAGGATCAGAGGAAGCCGGATATTCGTTATATTTCGAGGAAAGCCCGGTCAGGGTCAGCTCCTCACCGTTAACGTTGAACTTGATGGAGCCGTCATCGATCACCATACGGCCGGCAGCAATGGCATCATCAAAATATTCCTTGATCTTCGGGTCATAAGTGGCCTTTACGGCTTCTTCATACATACCGGCATCGATGATCATACGGCCATCGTCCATTACCGGCCAATAGAAGATATAATCTCCCCTCCAGTCAAGCTGCGGATTTCCCTCATCGTCCTGGAAGCATATCTGGTTGTAGCGGTGCAGATGTGTTCCATCCGTGATTCTGTGGGATTCACCGATCCACAGCGTTTCATTTCTCCACATGATCGGCTTCATGGCATCCATCGCTTCTTCCAGGGTATCTACAGGTCCGATCACCTTGGAGACCATTGCCAGTCTTCCATGTCCGACAGCAAATGAGTCGAGGGCGTTCCACTTTGGCGTGATATAAAAGTTTGCCTGTCCGTACTGGTATGGAATATAGCTCACTTCATCCTGAGCAAATTCAATAAGTCCGTATTCACCGGTAGCATCACCGATCATAAAGCACATGTTGGCATTGTCGACCGGCAGCTCGGAGGCCGAAACCGGAGAAACAGTATACCAATCATAACTGTTTTTTATGAATTCAAGTGCCTCTTTTACCGTGGCACAATTATGCGAGACCATCTGAGGTATAGATGTAGTACAGGCACGAAGCTCGCTCCATGGCGTGCCGTCATCACGCTTTGTCTCTCCATTGTTTGAATGTATGCCATAGCAGGTGAGTTTGTCATTTTTTTCCCGCAGATTCATTTCGATGTAAAGGCCTTTTTCATTCAGACAGTCA
>JAILJR010000095.1 GCA_024694565.1 Butyrivibrio sp.
ATAACATCCCCCAAAATATCATCCTTACAATTAGCTTCACTGTGAGCCTCAAAGGTAATATTAAAGGTGGCTTGCCCTGCATATTGAGATGTAAAGCTGCTTATAATTTGATTAACAAGATCTGCATCCTCCTCTGCTCCCCATACTCTAAGACTTACATTGCCACTAGGGAGTTCATTAGAGGCTTCAGTAATAGATGTGTCATTCTCATTTTTAATGTTTTTCCCACATCCTGTAACGGAGACTATGACTAAAATAGCTGAAAGAAGAACTGATAGTAAATATTTATGCATAAAAACCTCCTTGCAATCTAATGCAAATACAGAATAGCAAGGAGTTTTAAACAATTCAATATAACGTATATTTATTTATAATAATTTAAGATTGTTCCCGATTTGTTTATGCAAATGATACTTTATCCTAAACCTATGATTATTTCATTTTTTTGATCTAGTTTACTTTTTCACCTAACTATAATACCAGGCGTTCTCCATAGGAGCTATTACGCGCGAGTGCGCATCCATAGCGGAGCGTTTTTTTGTTTAATAGGAAATTCGGAGGAATTTCCTATTAAATAAAAAAATCACCGCCCTCAGCCATGAGAACGGTGATCTTGTATATATCACATCATATTTTCTTAAAGTGGAGCTGAACCGCCGGGTATGAACCGAACATCGGGTCAAAGGCATAGCCTGCGTTCATAAGAGCGGCTCCCGTAAAGACCTGTCCTACAATCCTGTTTTTTTCACCTGCATCATTCTCCGGAACCTTCTCACTAGATGAGATGCAGTTGTCGACCTCGTACTCAGCTTCGGGGTCAAGGCAGTGCAGACGGACATACATAACCTCAGGGTTGGCCCTTACATCGGTGACCACCAGGTTAAGAAGCGCCTCGGACTTATCCTCTGACACAAATCCCCAGGATGTGTAGTACTCCTCATCAGTCTCATCTGAGAGGCGAAGGTATTTTCCCCTCTGGATCAGATCGTAGTACCTGTTAAATGTCCCTATCTGCTCGCGGATCATTGCCTTCTCATCTGCGCTCAGCTTCCTCGGGTCAAGTTCATACCCAAAGGTACCCGCCATTGCAACAATGGCTCTGGTCATCAGCGGCACCTCGCGGCCTGTCTGATGGTTGGGCGAAGCTGACACATGACTTCCTATTGTGCTTACGGGATATCCGTAGGTTGTGCCCTTCTGGATCCTGAGACGGTTTATTGCCTCAGTGTTGTCGGAGCACCAGATCTGCGGTGAGTAGAACATTATTCCGGCGTCAAATCTTCCACCGCCGCCGGAGCACCCCTCGATCATAACATCAGGGAAGCTCTCCCTGAGTCGCTCCATCAGGGCGTATGACCCAAGTACAAACCTGTGACTGACTTCTCCCTGCCTGTCCGCGGGAAGTCCCCTTGAAAAGACATTTGCAAGTGACCTGTTAAAGTCCCACTTGACGTAGGATATCTTAGCGCTGTTTAGTACTGCCGCAATGCTCTCATAGAGGTAGTCCACAACTTCCGGCCTGGACATATCGAGCACAAGCTGGTCCCTTCCCATCACAGGCTTCCTGTCAGGGTCAGTAAGCGCCCAGTCGGGATGTGCCCTGAACAGGTCTGAGTCCTCATTGACCATCTCGGGCTCAAACCAGAGTCCGAACTTCATTCCTAAACTCTCCACATGGTCTGCAATGGCGTCCATGCCCTTCTTTACCTTATCCCTGTTGACCACCCAGTCGCCAAGACCGGCGTGATCATCATTTCTTGCCCCGAACCAGCCATCATCAAGGACTAGCATCTCACAGCCCGCCTCCCTGGCGCTGTCGGCAATTTCCATTATCTTATCATCATCAAAATCAAAGTAGGTGCCCTCCCAGTTGTTCATAAGGACAGGGCGCTTTTTGTCGCGAAACTCATTGGGACATACATTCTCGCGGATTATCCTGTGGAAGAGGAAGGAGAGCTCAGAGAGCCCCTTATCGGTATATGCCAGCATTACCTCCGGTGTCACAAACTCTTCACCGGCGCCAAGCTTCCATGAGAAGTGATCATCTGAAATTCCGCTGACAACTCTTATTGTTCCTGCCTGGTCTTTTTCAACTTCCTCAGCGTGTTCTCCTGAGTACATCAGCATCACGCCGTAGCTCTCGCCCTGCCACTCATCCGCGTTCCTGTCGCAGAGGATAACAAAGGGATTGTTGTGGTGGCTGCTGGTTCCTCTCTTTGAACTGATCCTGACAACCTCATGCCCGACTCTCTTCCTCTCAGGCTGTCTCTCAAAGGCGTGACGGCCGTGAAAATGGATGAGATCAAGGTCTTTTCCCATGAAATCCACACAGGCCGATGCTGCCTTGTTGAGGCTGCAGACATCGCCGGACTCATTTCTTATAACGGTATATCTTGAGATAATGTCTTTATCCTCAAACACCTGATAGAAAAGCGTCGCAAGGAGCCCTGCCGTCTTATCTTCAAGGATGAGCTTCAGGGTATCCACCCTGTCTTTTTCTACTCTCACATAGGGAAGGCCCTTAAGATTCTCTCTTCCGGAGATGATCTCATGTCCCCTGTACCTGAGGTCTGCCGTCCCTGAGCCGTTTGCAAGACGGACGATCAGTGCGCTCACCCGATAGTCTCCTGCCCCGTCAGTGGAGTACTCCTGGGGAAGCGTATCCGCAGATACACCCCTCTTGTTCCTAAGCTCGTAAGGATTGCCGGAAAAGCCCCTGTCCAGCTCCCTGTAGAGATAGCTCATGTCCTGTCCGGCAACCTTTTTTCCGTAATAGGTGTGAAGTGCCACCCCAATCTCATTGATCTTTATCTGATACTCGGTATTTCTTGTGATTATGGAAAAGACCTTACTCTTTTCATCAAATATTATTGACATATCAAAGCTTTCCTCCTGAGGTTGCTATGCCCTCAACAAACTGTTTCTGGAATATAATGTATATTACAATCATGGGTACGATGGCAAGAACCGCTGCAGCCATCATAGCCGGGTAATCACTTCCGTACTGACCCTGCATCTTGGCAAGACCTGCACTGAGCGTCGTTGTGCTCGAGTTGGTGCAGACGATCATGGGCCACATGAGATCCTTGAACGCAAAGAGCGCTGTGAAG
>JAILJR010000127.1 GCA_024694565.1 Butyrivibrio sp.
CAGTTTCAGAATCAACAGTATTACTACGCAGAACATAATTGGCCGGATTATCTTTGCTCCATTCTTTATCGCAAGGACTGCCCCCAGATAAGAGCCTATAATATTAAAAACCGTTGCTGCTACAGAAAGATTCCAAATCACCGCACCTGATGCAGCATAAGTCAGAACAGATGCCACCGAAGAAACAGTAACAATGAGCCTTGTATTTCCCGTAGCCCTAACCAGACTCATTTTCAATAGCGCAGCATAAGCCAGCATAAAGAACATTCCTGCTCCGGGTCCGTAGAAACCCTGATATCCGCCTAGTACTATCCCGATTATTGAAGACCATGCTGCAACTGATAATGCCGATTGTTCTTCCACATGATCATCACTGCCCAGTTCCTTGTTTGCAAAAACAAAAACCGCTATGACTGGCACTGTGACAAGCATAAATACCTTAAGATAGTGATCCGGAACCATCAAATTCAGCCTTGCACCAACATATGATCCCAAAACAGAAAATGGGAGTGTAATGATTGCTGATTTGAAATGAATATTTCCACTTTTTACATATTTATATGCAGCGACACCCGCTCCAATCCATGAAGAACACTGGTTTGTACCTGTAATATAATGTACGGGAATCCCAACTGTAAGCATAACCGGTATAGTAATGAGTCCTCCGCCTCCTGTAATGGAGTCAACTATTCCGGCAAAGAAAAATGCCAGGCAGCACCCTATCCCCTGTATGCTGATCAGACTAATGTTCATGAATGATCAGCTCCATTCCTACATGTGGGATTCCATCTTCCAGAAACTCATCTGTACATACCACAAATCCTTCTCTCGCGTAGTACCCTGCTGCATAACATTGAGCTTCTATATAAATTGATTCAGGACGCAGCTTTTCCTTCACCTGACCTATGCCTTCCCGTAAGAGTTTCCCTCCCAGACCACTGCCATGGTGCAGGGTAAGCACCCGTCCCATCTGCACCCTGCCATCATCTCTCAGAAAAGCTCTGAGGTATGCCGTCACCCTTCCATTCTCTTCAAAAAACACATGAAGACTATGGTAATCTTTGTCATCCAGATCCTGATAAACACAGTTCTGCTCTACGACGAATATTTCGGCCCGGGCCTTTAATATCTCATACAATTCCCTCGTACTTAATTCTTTGAAAAATTTTGATTTGATGTCCATCGTGCGACCCTCATATCATTTTCGTTTTTTCGAATGCCAGACGGGGATAATCATCTTCTTCTACATAAATAGTTCCACAATGGACAAAGTCAAGCTTTTTAACAAGATTCTGCATGACAATATTGTCGCCATGTGTATCGATTCGCAGATGATGGCACTGTTCAAATGCCCAGTTAATGCAGAATTCTCCGATTCCCTTTTCTGATCCGTCTCCCGCGAGTCTGTGGACCACACCGTAGGGACTGCTGTCGAGCCATGCCCCTTCTGTTATATTCCTGTAAGTGGGCTCAATCTCGTCCCCATGAATGAAGAAAAAAGTCCCTATAATCTTACCTTCATCATTCAGGCAGACGTAGCTGTTACCATCCCGAATATCGTTAAGGATCAAACTCTTTGGCGGCCAGTTCGTCGGTCCCCATTGATTTGGGTTGCCATGCTCTGCCATGAATTGTCTCGCTAAACTGTATATCTCCATGATCCGGTCAATATCCTGACTGGTTGAATGTCTGATTATCATTGAATGCTCCTTTATTCCTTGTGACCGTTGGTTAGCATATCCTTCACAATAGCCCAATTACCAAAAAAACGTCACTTCCTTATCTTCTAAGACCTAACGATAAGGAAATAACGTTCACCTCATTACCCGGTGGCAACGAGTGTCCTTCAAATACTACACTATAATTATCATCTCTGAGGCAAATTTGTCAACGCTCTTTCCGAATCATTATTATGATGCTATTGTGCAGAGATAGCTTATCGCCTTATACCATGTCACCATCAAGTAAAAAAGCCCCGGCAAGCATATTACTGCTCACCAGGACGGTCACGTGAACGTCAAACTGTAAATATCAGCACTTTAATCGATGGCGGCGTAAGGCTCACCCATCAGGATATGATTGTTTGCCAGGAGTTTGAGGGACACGCCCTCCTGGAATATCATGACAATATCACTCCCGCCAAATAGAAAATACCCCATCGGATCGCCGGCGTGGACAACAGCACCCGGCTTTACGCTTTCTTCCCAGTTGCAGGAACTGACCTGCGACATTCCGATGGGGAGTATTGCCACCAGACCGTGCTCTGTATTCATAATCAGGCAGTCGCGGGTCTCCAAGGACTGCCATCCTGGGTTTTCGTCCCAGAGAAGATACTTTTTCTGTTCACTATCCCAGGAGATGATGCCTCCTACCGCATCCAGCGAAGGGATTTTTCTGACCTCCAGAATCGTTCCGCTCACTGGGAAATGATACCTGTGATAGTCGTTCACATCCAGAAACGTATGGGTAAGCGTGCCGCC
>JAILJR010000148.1 GCA_024694565.1 Butyrivibrio sp.
GAGTATAAGTATAATGTTACACCTACAGAAAAACAAACATTGGCTGTTCGATTTAAAAGAGTGATAAGAGCTGCTTTTGAACAGACCGGCAGAGGATGTGTTGTCCTTGTGGATGAGTACGACAAGCCTCTCCTTGAGACAATGGATAATAATGAGCTGATCGAACACAACAAAGCTGTATTCAAGGGCTTTTTCAGCACTTTGAAAAGTGAGGATGCTTATATTCAATTCATATTTATAACCGGTGTTACAAAATTCAGTAAAGTCAGCATTTTCAGCGATCTGAATCAGCTCGAAGATATTTCGTTTGATGATGAATACTCCGGAATATGTGGGATAACGGAGGAAGAGCTGGCAGGAGTGTTTTCACCCGAGATTGAAAGAATGGCGGAAAAGCTTTCTCTTTCAAAAGAAGAATGTGCCACACGGCTAAGAACAACTTATGACGGATACCATTTTTCAGCTCACGGTGTTGCCCTATACAATCCATACAGCCTGTTGACGGCATTAAAAAAGAGAAGATTTGGTTCATTCTGGTATGAAACAGGAACGCCAACGTTACTTGTTCACATGCTTAAGCAGTTAGAGTTTGATGTCCGTCAATTTGAAAACAGAACTTTACAATCGACAGAAGCTTTACTTTCAGATTACATAGTGGAAAACCCGGATCCGGTTCCCTTGTTATATCAGACAGGTTATCTGACTATTGCTGATTATTCGGATGACGATATTTACACGCTTTGCCTGCCCAACGAGGAAGTGCGGTATGCTTTTTTTCAGAGCCTTATGCCGGAGTATGTGGATGAGTGTGGCTCCGGTTCGGGAAAAGACATTTTGACGCTCAAGAGGCACGTGGAAAATGGAAATCTTGACGCAATCAAGAGAGTGTTTTCTGCTTTATTTGCAAGCATAACTTATACTTCCAAAGAGCCGGTTTTTGAACATTATTTTCAGTCAGTCATATATATAACCATGACTCTTCTCGGAAAATACACTGTCTGTGAAATGCATACCAATACCGGCCGGATAGATTGTACAGTTGAGACAAAAGATTATGTCTACATTTTTGAGTTTAAACGTGATGACAGTGCAGAAGCGGCATTGAAGCAGATCAATGATATGCATTATGCGGACCCGTGGATGGCAGATAGGCGCAAGGTGTATAAAATTGGTGTTAACTTTGATTCAGAGACCAGACAGCTTCAGGATTGGAAGGTGGAGTCGACGGGGGCGTTACACTTTGACTCATAGTATGGGGCAGGGTACCTTTATCTGAATGACATTGGAACCCTTCGCGTAACTTATGGGACAAGTGTTCCGGATAAGTCAAAAGAGACGTTTCCGTGACTAAAAAACGGTTTCGGTGCCAAAATCCGGGGACAAGTGTCACGGATAAGTCAAAAGAACCGTCCCCGTGACTTCCCGTGACTTGCTCACCCACCCTTGACTCAGAAGAAAGGAGATTTGTTTAATGGGGACATATCTAAATCCGGGAAAGGCTGCATTTGATGAAGCCGTTAATTCAGAAATCTTCGTTGATAAAACAGAAATGATAGCCTGCGTGAATACAGTTGTCCGAACAAAACAAAAGTATGTCAGTGTTTCAAGACCACGCCGTTTTGGAAAAACAATGGCAGCGGATATGCTATGTGCTTATTATGACCGGAAAGCCGGCAGCAGATCTCTTTTTGAAAAGTGCAGGATAAGTAAGGCCGTAGGAGAAACGAGTGGTCTTAAATGGGATGAGTATCTCGGGAGATTTGATGTACTCAGACTGGTGATGACAGAGTTTTTGCAGGATTCTGAGTCAGTAGATGATATGCTGGGCTATCTTTCGGAAGAGGTGATTTCTGAATTAAAAGAAACGTATCCCGATGTCAGATATGGCAATCGAGTGAATTTGCGAACTGTGATGAATAAAATCTATGGAAGCCAAAAAACACAGTTTGTCATAATCATTGATGAATGGGATGCAATCTTCAGGGAGTACAAGGATGACAAAGAAGGACAGAAAAAGTATCTGGACTTTTTAAGGGATTGGCTGAAAGATAAAGAGTATATTGCATTGGCGTATATGACCGGGATTCTGCCAATTAAAAAGTATGGAAGGCATTCAGCTCTCAACATGTTTACGGAATATTCCATGATCCAGCCGAGACAGCTGGCTCCGTATGTTGGTTTTACAAGTCAGGAGGTTGAAGATAAATGTAAAGAGAAGAGGCTCGATTATTCAGGATTCAGATCCTGGTATGATGGATACAGGCTTTCCAACAGTGTGTCACAAGAAATGATTCCTGAAGGAGAGAATGTTGACGAGACCGTGTATCGTGAATATGAGATATACAGCCCGTATTCAGTTGTGAATGCCATGCTCAGCAAGCAGTTTGGAAACTATTGGAACCAGACAGAGACCTACGAAGCCCTGCAACAGTATATTGATTGGAATTTTGAAGGGCTTAAAGAGGATGTAGCTGTTCTGATGGATGGCGGCAGGATTTCTGTGGATATCACCGGCTATCAGAATGATATGACCACATTCCACAACAAGGATGACATCCTGACTATGCTGATTCATTTGGGATACCTTGGTTTTGACAGTAAGACAAAGGAAGTCTTTATTCCAAATAAGGAAGTACTGGATGTATTTAAGTCATCCACGAAGAACAGCAGGGATTGGACGGTAACGTTTCGCGCGCTTCAGAATTCACAGAAGCTGCTAAAGGCCACCTGGAATTGTGATAAAAAAACAGTAGCAGAACTTTTGGAGGCAGCTCATGATAAAGTGGGGAATAAGACCTACCACAGTGAAGCCGGCCTGTCCTATGCTGTGCAGCTGGCATATTATGCAGCGCAGGATCTTTACACGATCATACCTGAACTGGATACAGGAAAGGGTTATGCTGATCTGGCATTTATTCCAAAGAAGCCTGATATTCCCGCCATGCTGATCGAGTTTAAATACGAGAAGGACGTGGATACAGCGATTGCGCAGATC
>JAILJR010000211.1 GCA_024694565.1 Butyrivibrio sp.
GCTGTGCATATTGTACAATCACTTCGGGCACGCTTTCGCTCCTTTCGCTTCGTAGCGGTACTAAGCTCGAAAATACCTCGCTAAGTACCGACGAGCTCATAGGGCCTCTCAGCCTCTTGTGCAATATGCACAGCCGGAGCCGGCCTGGCGAGCTTTTGTCGGACAACTCATTACTCTACAATTTAAATCACTTTACCAATTTAAATCAATAACATCATAGTACCATCAGTCTGCAATAATTGCAAAAAAACAAATCTTCTGACTTATTGCTGGTGGTATCTGAAAACTGCCATTTGGCTGTCACCTCTTTATTCTCGCGGTTCAGTCTTCATAGCGCGACACCATATCCAGTATTTCCTGTGCATACTCCGGATACTGTCTCGCCATTTCCTCGACTTCCCGCTTTGCATTGCCTGCCACCACATCCCTGTTGTACTCCATGCGCTTTCTTAGGTTCTGTCTGCGCACATTAAGTGCATGCCTTATCTCCACTTCCTCGTTGTGGTTGACAAGTGCCTCAACCTGATGAAGCCATATCTCAGGGTCTCTGATGCGGTAGTGCTTTAACATGTAAATAAGGTCCTGCTGACTTGTATCAAGGGAGCGCTTTGCATCCTCAATCTTAGCCCGCTCACTCTTTTCCTGATTGTAGCGGTTAAGCATGTCGTCCAGCTCCTTTGAGGTTGTCACGCCATACTTAAGACAAAGATAATCGATCAGGTTCGTGTTGTTGACATATCTTATCTTGACCTGATTCTGCAGCATGATAAGTCTTGATATTGACTTTCTGACGCCCTTTAACTCTCCCTGAGCATTTATGTTCTGAAAGTAAAGCACCGTCATTCCGATAGCCGTCAGAAGAATTATGACCATATATCCATAGGTAACATTGAGCTTGAGTCCGTACTGAAGGATCATAAGAAATATGAGTATTGAAACAAGTGCAATACCTATTGCTATCATCAGTTTCCTGGAATTTTCCATTGTGGTCAGTATGTCATCTTCCTGATAGATGTAGGCCTCGTGCTCAGAGTCAAGCCTCCTTAGGTCATTCTTTATCTTTTTCTGATACTCCTCGGCTTCACGCAGCTTTTTAATCCCCTTGCCGGCACTCTTCTGAAGTCTCTCCATCCGCTCATACTCGGCGTCTGTCATCCTGCTCTTTCTCTTGTTGAACTTCTCCTGCTGGGCCTGTGACTCAAGTATCCTTTTGGCACAGATGTTTATCTCATCCCTCTGCTGCTTTGGAAGGGCATCGATTTCCTCCATGTCCCGCAGATGACTGGTCACATCATTGTACTCATACTCCAGCTCATCAAGCGCAGCAGCTGCCTCCTGCATTTGCTGAAGGCAGCTGTTGACATACTCCCTGCGCTGAACCGGGTCGTTCATCTCGAAGTCTCTTCTGGTGTAGACAATGTCGTTCCAGTCCTGATTCGCTGTCTGTTCTTCCCAGTCTTCTTCTCTTTTATTAGAACGAAAGAAATCAAAAAACCCCATTTACTTTACCTTGTCTTTGACCATCTCGCGATACTCTGCCTTGATGCTCTCAGTAATATCCCCAACTTTGTTGTAATACTCGTGCATCTTGCCTTCGGACTTATAGACAGAAAGAGTCCCCAGCACATGATTCTCATCACTTGACAGATAGCGTTCCTCCGCCTCCTTCATTCTGCTCTCAAGCTCAAGTGAAGCCTCATAGATATCATCATTGTCGGCAATGAATGACACGTATTCCTTATCAGAAAGACTCATCCTCTTTGCCGACAGAAACTGAAGATATGATTCCTTGTCCTGGCCGTCATAATACGCCTTCAGGAACATGTCCGCTGCCTTTTCAAAGAGAAACAGCCTTGCAAACATAACGCCCTCATTATGCTCTATCCTGGCGCGAAGCTTCTTGTCTATGTCGGGAGTATTGGCAAGAAGAAATTCATACTCCTTGAAGGCAATGGCATACTTTCCATTCTTCATCAGAAAATTTGCCCTTGAGAGCTTCTTCCTGTAAATGTCCATGCCCGCGTTGGCCCTTAGTATCTCCTCGGTCCTGTCCACCTCTTTTTTGGTGTTGTAGCCCACATAATCAAGGATAGTTCCCGCAAGTGATGCCATTGAGCAGTGCTTAAGTGACATTCCGTAGAGCTCATCCGCAAGCTTTACAAGTGAGCATTCTTTACCTATCCACTCGAAAAGCTCCCTGTTGAAGCACTCCTCATCGATCAAAAAGGCATTTTCCACTATGCAGTAGCACAGCTCCTCGATGCAGTACACGTTTCTGCCTATCTTTTCTATAAAATATGGTTTTTCTGCATAGCTTCCTATGCACAGAATAGGTCGTCCCATATATCACACTCCAATAGTCTGTTCCCATATCTGCCCGGTTGCGGGAAACAGCTCCCCAAAACCAAGGTCCGTCACCTTAACATAAACCTCATTGACAGATGACATGTTCATGAATATGCGCAGCCTCGTTGTGCCCCGGGGTCTTTCCTTGAGCCCCTCGAGACAGAGCTGCACAATCCTTGGCTTTCCGCCGGTCACAGGTGTCACTTCTATGTTCAGGATTCCGCTTTGATCCATTATGATATCAAGACTCTTTTTGGCCTCAAACCAGTTAACACCCGCGTCAAGAAGTGCCACATACACTTCCGTTCCGCACTTTAGAACCTTCATCCCGATGTTTGTCTTCAGCTTGTCATCCCCGAGAAAGACAAAGCGCTGCGCCCCGTCGGTGGGTCTTATCCTCTCTCTTGCAGCAATGCTTGCACCCTTGCTGAAGAGATTGTTCCCCTGAAAGACACGCCTTGTCCTGCAGAGAAACTCCAACGACCTCTTGGTCCACTTCTCCCTGAAGCCGTCTCCCAAAAGAAATACAGTGGAGATCACCTTGTCTGAGCACACCTTCTCGCAGACCTTCAAAAACTCATCATCCAGCTTTTCACAGGTCTTATGGAAAAGAGCTGCATCCTTCGGAAGCCCTTCGCCGTGAAGATCCATATCGCTGTACCTTTTCACATTTATCGTTGCAACCACAGGTTTAGTCCTGTAGTTGAGATCCATTCCATATACGGAAAGCTCGCCGAAATCGTAATCGCAGGCAAGCACGCCGTGCCTTGTCAGCTCATCAGGCTGGTAGAGCATATAATTGTAGAAGCTCTCTTCATGACTCTGATAAAAGACATTTTTGGTACGAAGCTCAAGGGCCTGCGAAACAGCCCCCAGCACCCTCACCATCCGGGAGTCTAAAGACCTTGTGGTAAACATTATCGCATCGACGTAGTCCAGCGACATCTCCATTGAAAGCAGTGAAAGACTTCTCTTTACAAACAGGGTAAGAAGTGCCACCGGGTCATACTCGGTTTCTCCGACCACGACCGGTTTCCCGTCCTTTGCAGCCGAAATAAGGCCCTTCACAGCAATACCGTCATCCTGCTTTATATTGCGGACAGCCTCCTTGCCGTAGAACCACTGATTCACATCCTTCTTCTTGCAAAGGACTGTAGGTATATTATAAAGCTCTGCTCCTGCCAGGACAGACAATGTCTCCGGCATATCAGCATCAGAAGCAAGGAAACTGATCTGCGAGACCTCCTCTCCCAGATCATACCCCAGCACAAAATGCTTTGCTGTAGAATTTCCAAAAAGCATCTATGTCAGTCCCCCTCTATAAACGTCATTTTATATCTGACTTAAGTCCTGTCGGATACGGATACAGTAAGCGCCCTAAGGACGTGCGAAAGCGGTATCCGGCTCCGATTCGGCTCTATCCTCCAGCTCCTTAAAGAGCACATCACAGATACATGACTTCCTGTAGTACTCACCTATGAGGGACAGGGTCGTGTCATAATCCTGAAGCGTCTCGCCTATCATTATGTCATTGATAAGGCTGTACCTGCTGCCTGACTGCTCGCTTAAGATGTCGCTCTTCTGTATCATGCCGCTCTCAGTGTGACTGCCTGTCTCACTGCTGTCCTCAGTGATGTAGTACTGCATTCTTTCACCGAAGAAAAGAATAAACTCAGATACGAATATTCCCTCATACATCTCACGCATTGCGGCAGTCCTGTACTCATTACTGCTGTCATTATCCAGCCTGTAGTGGACGCTGCACCTCGCACCGGGAGTTGTCCTGTATTCAAGCATGGTCTTGTCTATGAACTGCACCATATCAGGGAACAGGTCCTGATACTCCATATAAAACGGGAATACTACATCCTTCGCCAGTAATTCCCTCAAAAACCTCATTGCGAGCGCCTTGTTGATCTCCTCATCAGGCTTTTTGTCATTGGCATAATGACGCAGATATGCCAGCTTGCAGACCTCCTGCAGAGGCAGATTTTCAAGTGCCAGTTTTTCAATACGTTCAAAGACATATCTGTCAGTAATGCTTCCATGTACAAAGCAGTCATAGGAGCTCTGGGTTATAAACGCCAGCTCGACATCCGTATTTGCTCCGCCCTGTACGTAGCTCTTGAATATATCTATCTTTTCACCCACGAAGGAACCGCTGAACATCATCTGTATCAGCATCCTCTCGCAGATATTGTAGGTATCAAGTCCAAAGGATTCGGCAGCCTTCCATATATCCCTCATCTCCTTGACGGTTCCAAGGAAGGATGCGGCGAGAAAGCCCAGAAGCTGCTCATCATACTTGCCGTTCCTGAAGGCATAATGAGCTATCTCAAGCTCCTTCTGCCCTGTCTCCAAAGCACCCCTGTCAAGCATCCTGACACAGAGTCTTAGGATTATCCTTGCATCGATCCCGTAGGTCCCGTAGGTTTTTACCCACTCGATGGCCCGGTCATAGAGACCTGACAAGACAAGCAGCTCCAGCATCTCATTGCGCTCGCCGCTGCTAAGAGTGCTGGGGTCAATATCAAGCAGGTACTCGGAAAGCTGCCTGGTAAAATCATTGTCATAATAAAACCTTACAAGGTTGTTCCTAATCTCCTTTTTGCAGCTCTCCCTGACAAGCTCCGATTCTGCAAGATCCCGGTATCGTTCAACATTGTCCATTGTTATGGTATATGCATTTTTCCCAAGATCGCACAAAAACAAATCCAGATTCTCCATTCCCTTCTGGATATACGGAATTGCATAGCCCGAGAGCTTGCCCCCGAGCATCAGCTTTGTATTGGTGTATGAAACAGATGCAGCGTACCTGTTGCCCTCCTGATCTGTCAGAAGAACAGCGTAGTCACTTCCGTACAGCGGCACATAGGCCATACCGCCATTTACGGGATATCTCATCTCCCGCTCACACTTGTCATAAACCACTATGACGGCATTGATCCTCTTGTCATTTGTCCTTATCTCAGACGTGTTGAGGACGGCCAGGACCTTTGATGCGTTTGAGGCATCAACCATCTGCTTCGTCAGAAGGTTCTTATAGAGGTAGCCAAGATCCCTGCTGGTCCTCCCCTTGTCAAGCTGAGCCATGAGGAACTTCTCGATCTGTGGTGCATATGACTCATAGAGCTCAGGATACTGCTGTTTATGCTCATGTACATATCTGTACAGTATTGCATTTTTATCATACTCAAGGTCACTTTGATATGAGAAATACATAAGGACCATCTTGTTTATCTCACAGGGAAGAAGTCCGTTCGAATCAACGTAGAAGGACATCATGTAATACTCATAGAGCCTCGTGACACGAAGCTCTCTCTCAACGCCCCTGGCATACCACTCGAAAGCAAATCTGTCTGTGATGCCGCCCTTGATGAGAAGAGAAACTATCTGCTCAAGTATCTCGGCGTTTTCCTTCAACTCATAGGCTGCCTTGAGCACCTTGAACAGTCTCCTGTTAAAACCTCTTATCCTGGACGAGAGATAGATCACCTGATCTGTGAGGTTGAGACTGATTATCTGCCTCTTCGCGCCATACTCGAGAACGTAAAGCTCAAAATCTCCGAATTTTGTGAGGATTGCAGGAGTATCATTGAGGATATTCATCGCTTCCATATACAGGATAGGGCTTCTGCAGCCGTAAGCAAACTGCTGCTCAAGCATCATCCATTTGCGCGGTGAGCTTCCGGAATATTCCTCGGAGACAAACTGTATCAGCCAGGCGATGCGCCAGTCATCGGGGGATCGCTTGAATATCCCCTCAAGGGTTTCCGAGATATCATTGACATAGCTCTCTTCCCTGCTGCATAACGTAGACAGATACAGGAAATAACTGTACAGGGTATCTCCCGCCGCATCCTGCACCTGACTCTCTATCTGGTCAAGTATTGCCTTACCCTCTGCGGTCCTTCCTGCAGTTATGTAGTAGTGGGCAGTATATAGTCTGACCTCCAGATTCTTATCATTTATGGCATTCATCTTTGAGATGATCTTGCCCGTCTCAGACAGCCATACCCTGGCTGTTATCTTCTTGCAGCCAAAGCTCTCGTAGATCTTTACCAGCTCGACCGTCAGTCTCTTCATCTCACGGTAGTCTTCAGTGATGTGGTTGTCCAAAAGCTTCACTGAAACCTTTACAGGTATCTCAATGCTCGTAAAGCAGTTGCGAAGAATGATCCTTCCGAAATTGTTGCCCTCGCAAAGCTGCTCTGAGCGAAGATGAAGCTTTATCTTGCAGGCGGCTCCGGAAAAATCATCTGCTGCAATCTCATCCCTGTCCACATAGAAGAAATCACCGACAGTCTCCACGCCAAGGTGGATGTACCCCCAGCCGTTCTTTGTAAGAAGCAGAGTATGTTCATGTACAATGCCGGTATAATCTATCACCACCTCCTGCTGGTCACAGATGTATTCAACAGGATGCTTTTTATTTATTGAAATAAGGAATTCTTCAACATTCTGCTCGTTGCCGGGATTGGTGGAAAGCCCTCTGTAGAGACTCTCATAGCGTTCATCATTCCCTTTCAGTATGGAAATAAAGCCCTGAGAATAATAAAGTCCCAGTGCCTCATTCCAGCTTGTCTTGGCAAGATTGGCAAAATGAAACAGATTTCTGATATCACCAAGGCTCGACGACATGTGTTCGACCCTTACGGTGACAACGAAGGGGAGTACATACTCACCCTGATTAGATATTATCCTGAATTCCCCTTTTAAGACATCCCCCTGGGACATGCCGTTGGAGTTAAACCTATAGGATATTTCAAAGGGAGAACCGCTGAACTCCCCTGTAAGAACCTCCATCCGGATGTCAGAGGAAGTTACGCTTCCATAAACGGGTGACTTCTCCGACCCGTATATGGTAAAAGAGCCCTCTATGGTCTCCATAGGTACCATAGTCAGCTCTATCCTTGCAGTAGAAAAATCAAGATTTCTCTGCGTGTAAGTGTATTTACCTTGAAGAAGCTGGTCAACTATTTCTCTCACATTTCACCCCAAACAAATTTTTCCTTCTTCTTAGTATACCACATAACGGCAGAAATTATTGCCGCATTTCAGTTGCAGGCAGGGCCCGGACAAGACGCATTGTAATTCGGCAACCAGCCATGGCAGCTGAACTTAAGCATCATTCTGTCCTTAAGGCTTCGATAGGATCAAGATCGGCAGCTCTCTTGGCAGGATATATTCCAAAGAACAGACCTATGGATGTCGAAACTGCAACAACAGCAACTACAAGAAGAGGATTTACCATAAAAGGTATCTCTACGATAATTGTTATAAGCTTTGCAATTGAAAGACCCAAAATAAGTCCGATAATGCCGCCCGTGAAGGTAAGTATAGACGCCTCGGCAAGAAACTGAGTCAGAATCGAGGCGGTTCTTGCCCCAAGTGACTTTCTGATTCCGATTTCCCTGGTCCGTTCTGTGACAGACACTGTCATGATGTTCATAACACCGATGCCGCCAACCAGAAGCGAAATAGCTGCTATAAGTGCAACTACCGTGGTAATTATATCCAGAATCTGATTGGTAACTGCATCAAAGCCCATTCCGGAGCTGATCTTGACAGCTTTCTCTCCCCTCAGTTCGCAGATATTTTCAACTATTGCCCTTGTTTTTGCGAGAACCTTTTCCCTGTTTTCTTTATCCAGGTAAACATTGAACTCAGTAAACATTCTGTCCAGATTGTACTCATAGCAGGCTGCAAGAGCTGTATAAGGTGCCTCGGCCATAACCGTGGGTTCTTCGGCAAAGCTGCCATACATAGTATCCATGGTATTGTCATCCCTGACACCAAGCACCGTAAATTCAACAGTCTTGTTATTTGCGGAAGTGATCTCTATCTCCCTGCCCACGACATTTTCATATCCGAAGATATTTTTTGCAAAGGACTTACTGATAACAAGAACCATCCTTGATTCATCAACATCGTTCTTTGTAAAGTATCTTCCATGCAGCATTTTTAAAGAACCGGCATTGGAATAACTCTCACTGACGCCGGTAAGCACAACATCACTTGATCCCTTTCTCCCCATCAATGTGCCATATACGGTAAATGAGGGCGACAATCCCAGAATATCATCCAGGTTATCCTCTATCTGATCCATCTGGTCCTTTGAAAAATACTTGTCAGTCTTATTTGTATCAAGACTGACCTTGATAGACGCAGCACCTACCGA
The DNA here is from genome assembly GCA_024694565.1 of Butyrivibrio sp. GTDB lineage: Bacteria > Bacillota > Clostridia > Lachnospirales > Lachnospiraceae > Butyrivibrio. Next base: position 8,528 of record JAILJR010000211.1, read on the forward strand.
ATCAATCTCTGTATTGACCTGTGCCTTCATCCCGTCACCTATAGTGAGCACTATCAGCACTGATGATATACCGATTATTATGCCAAGCATCGTAAGGAAGGATCTTCCCTTATTATTGCCGATACTTGCCAATGCACTTTTTATATACTCTCCAAAAACACCCATACATATCCTCTTGCGGAAACCCGGGAACTGCCCGCTTAAGCGGGCACAACGGCAATAAATCCGGCAGCTCCTTAAATCCTGAGCGCATCTATCGGCTTCATCTTTGCAGCCTTTCTGGCCGGATATAAACCGAAGAAAATTCCGATAGCTACAGAAAATGCTGCGGCTCCCATAACAGAACCGGGAGTGATGATCAGATCAAAACCGATAGCACCACATATAAAGTATGCAGCGATCACACCCAGAACTATACCTATAAGCCCTCCAATCAGCGTCAGTATCCCTGCCTCAGCCAAAAACTGAGTCATAATAGCTCCCGTGCTTGCCCCTATGGACTTTCTTATTCCTATTTCTCTGGTTCTCTCTGTCACAGATACCAGCATGATATTCATAACTCCTATACCGCCAACAATCAGGGATATGACCGAAACCAGAAGAAGGAAGTCCTGGGCCACCCCCAGAATCTTATTAAGCTCATCTGATATATCTGCCATACTGTAGGAACTCAGAGCCTTATCTCCCCGAAGATTGTGGGCATTGGCAATTACATCCTTGGCCCTTTTCATCGATTCCGAAAGGGTCGACTGGTCATCAAACAAAAGGAGTTTTGTATAATCCTCTATATTGTAGTCGAAATCAGCAGCCATAGATGTGTACGGTATCTCAACCTGGGCGAAATATTCCTCTCCCTGCATAATGAACTCATACATCTCATTCATGTGGTCTCTTAGCCCAATGATCGTATATTCAGCGCTCTTTCCGGCTATATTTATCTCAACGCTTCTTCCGACAGCGTCCTCTGTTCCGAAGATCTTCTTGGCGTCATCAAGCAGCATCACACATACCCGCTGTTCCGAGCCGACCTGCTGGTCTGTAAAATACTGTCCGCTTACAATCTTATTGCTGAGTGAATACTGGAATGATGCAGCACCCCCATTCACAAGACAGTCAAATGTGCCGTTCCTCCCGGTTATTTTCCCGCCGCTCTCAAAATTTGGCGATATCCCCTTTATATTTGGGAGCTGTTCCCGGATATTTTCAATATCATCATTAGTAAGTCTCTCAGAGGTCTTTGCTGTGTTGATGGAAATGTAGCCGTAGTTGCCTGCAAGGTCATTTAATGAGTTTTTTACATAGGAACTCATTCCATTTCCAAGCGCAACCACCGCAATGACAGCAGCAATTCCCACAACTATGCCAAGCATGGTCATAAGTGATCTGTATCCGTTATTTAGTATCTGCTTAATTGCACTCTTAAAATATTCTGCAAATCTACCCATAATTACTGAATCGGTGCCACCTGAACCAGTGTACCCTCCTGCAAATTGCTGACATCGGAAATAATAACCTTGTCACCCACACTAAGTCCGTCTGTGATCTGAGCCTCTGAGCTGCTGGAAATACCTATGGTGACATTCTTTCTTACTGCCACACCGTTGTCCACAACATAGACAAAATCACTCTCACTGTCTGTCTGGACATATTCATAGGGAAGAACGATTGTGTCCTCCGCCTTCTGTGCATGGATCTTATTATTGGCCTCAACTCCAAGGATTATATCCTTATCGGGGTTTGTCACCCTGATCTTTGTATCTACAACTGCCACGCCATTAGTATTCTTGGTCGCTGTGCCTGAGATCTTCTGGACCTCTCCTTCATAGCTTTTTCCGTTGATTGTAATATCAACCTTCTGGCCAAGTGAAATCTTGGAAAGATCAGACTTTGAAACCTGTATCGAAACCTGAACGTCATCCAGATTGGCCAGAGTAAGTATCTGCGTACCATTCTGTACCATCGCACCGGAAACAACAGTTGCGGGAATAGCAGTTACTACGCCGTTAAAGTCTGCGACAACGCCATCCTTTGCCCTCTCCAGCTTCCCAAGGGTGTCCTGCTGATTGAGCTGCGCCGACTCCAACTGGGCCTTGCTTGATGAGGCTGTTCCCGGATTAACCTGAGCAGTCTTAGCCGATGTCAGATGCGACTGCTCCTCCTTGAGAGCTGTTATTTCATTGTTCCAGCCCTGAATCTCGGTATCATTCTGAATGGCGTACTGTACCTCCTGTATGGACTGATTTACCGCAAGCAGCATCTGCCTGTTGCTCTCAGACATCTCCTTGTTTTCATCATCTTCTCTTCTGTTCATATAATCTTCATCACCGAGAGTCCCATCCTTGACACCGTTCTGGTTGATATCCATAGCTGTCTTGTTAAGGTCGGTCAGGGTCTGGTTCATCCTGTTCTTCTTCTCAGTGATCTTGTTATTAATTGCGTCAATCTCCGCGGTGATGGCATCGAGTCTGTCATTGATCTGCTGAGCGCTCATACCCTCGGCATATTTCCTGTCCGCCGCGCCGGTGGGTGTGTAGAGCGCGTTGTAATTGCCCTTTGCCTGCTTGATGGCAAGCTCTGCATTTTTCTGGGCAAGCTCTATAGCCCCGGTGTCAAATGTATAGAGAACATCGCCGGCATTTACCTTATCTCCGACCTTGACATTTAGCTCATCAAGCGGAGCCTGGATCTCTGAGAAATAGCTCTTGGTCTCGCCGCTCTCAACAGTACCTGATATAGACAGCACGTTCTCTATACTCCCGAGCGCCACATCCATTGTCTCAACGGGTACAAATGCATTCTTTGCCGCATTGATCTTTGCAACGACAACACCCGCAATAAGAGCTGCTGCCACTCCAATGACAACATATCTCTTCTTGAATCTCTTCTTTTTCTTAACCGAATCCGACAGGTCAACACTGTCATCCTCGTCGTAGATCTCCAGATCAACCCCCGTCGTTTCCTTGATAACATTATTATCAGCCGCAAGGATTTCCGGCGTCACAGCTTCTTTTTCCTTAACCTCCGAAAGAGAATCACTCGCTTTCGGATCAGCCGGGGCTTTTTTCATCTGTGCACTCTCAGCCATTTCAGGATTATTGCCCTTACCCTCAGCCGGGGACTTTTCAGTATTTGTGCCCTCAGCCGGAGTATTATCCGTTTTCTTCAATTCAGCTGACAAGTTCCCGGTGTTCGTTTCATTAGCATTAACCGGCATATTCTCTTTACTCATTCCCATCTCCTCCCTTGCATGTAATCATACAGAAACAATAATTCTACAGACGCCCCCATCATTCAAATCTCATCCCGGTAGTCCGGGTTGATAATATCACTCGTAATGCGTCCGTCCGATATCGTAATAATCCTCTTAGCCTGCGCCGCAATCCCCGGATCATGTGTAATGATGATCACCGTTCTGCCCTCATAGTAGAGCCTCTTGATGATGCGAATGATCTCCTTTGTCGATGCTGTATCCAGGTTACCTGTCGGCTCATCTGCAAGAAGTATAGGTGGCGCCTGGGCAATAGCACGGGCTATTGCAACCCTCTGCTGCTGTCCGCCACTCATCTCGTTAGGTCTGTGAGTCTTTCTCTTTTCAAGGCCAACACTGTTCAGCGCCGCATTTGCAAGCCTCGTCCTCTCCTTCTTATTTACGCCCCTGTAAATAAGCGGGAGCTCAACATTCTCCAGCGCAGTCAGCGATGGAATCAGATTGAATCCCTGAAATATGAACCCAATCTCTCTGTTCCTGACATCCGACTGCTCATCATCCGTCATGTGTGATACATCCTGTCCATGCAGAAAGTATTTTCCTTCCGTGGGAGTATCAAGACATCCAAGCATGTTCATCAAAGTAGACTTTCCGGAGCCGGACTGTCCGATTATTGCCACAAATTCGCCCTCCCCAATAGTAAGCGAAACGTGGTTCAAAGCCCTGACCTCGTTCTCCCCCGGATTGTATATCTTGCTCACATCCTGGATTTCAACCAGCTTCCTCATACAAAACTTCCTCATCTGCCAGTGTGCCATCCCAATCATTCCTTAACTTTTGTGCAGGATTGTCGTCACATGCAAGGCGGAAGAAGGAGTCGATGCGGGTGCATCAGCAACTGATGACAACGCGGCATATGACGGCAAGATGGTGCAAGCAAAGAAATGATTGCGCGGTACACCGGGCTGCTTCAGCTCAAAAATCAGCCCCAAATACTTACGACCAAAAACATATCATATATATTATTTCATTTTTCTAAAATAATAAAGGAAAAAATTTACAAAGTTTTTATTCTTTTTTTCTACAAAAAACGTGGCATTCGGAAAATCAAACACTTCCAAACGCCACGTTATTATGCGCCGACCTGCAAAAACTCGCCCGGCCGGCTCTTACTGCGCATATTGTTCAATCGCTTCGGGCACGCCTTCGCTCTGCTATTATGTTTAGCCTCTTACAGCTGCTGCCTCTTAACCAGATCTGCGAAATAGCCGTTCTGTTTCATCAACGTTTCATAGTTTCCCTCTTCAACTATTTTTCCTGCATCCATCACGAGTATCCTGTCGCAGTTTTTTATAGTTGAAAGTCTGTGGGCGATAACTATTCTCGTACACTTCAGTTCATCCAGAGACTTTGCGATCTGCTTCTGGGTGATGTTGTCAAGAGCACTCGTCGCCTCATCAAATATCAGTATGCGGGGCTTTGATGCCACAGCTCTTGCAATCAGGATCCTTTGCCTCTGTCCTCCGGAAATTCCGCCCTGCCCCTCCGAGATTATTGTATTCATCCCCATCGGCATGGCCCTTATATCATCTGCAATCCCGGCCATCTCAGCTGCTTCCCAGGCCTCTTCCACAGAAAGCTTCTCAGATGCAATTGCTATGTTTTGGAAGATATCCCCATAAAACAGCTGTGCATCCTGGATTACCGAGCCGATCTTTCTGCGCAGGGACTTAAGATCGATCCTTGCAATGTCCTTCCCGTCAAAGAAAACGAGGCCCTTTTCAGGCTTTTCAAATCCCAGGATCAGCCTTACAAGAGTTGACTTTCCGCAGCCCGTCTTTCCGACAACCGCCACATACTCTCCGGACTTTATCTTAAGAGAAAAGTTTTCCAGAATATATGGCGAGTCCTCATTGTATCTGAAATAGACACCATTTATCTCAATACTTCCGTTTATCCTTGTTGCAATGTCCTTCTTGAGCGTCTTTTCCGGCTCTGCCTTGAGTATAGGCTCGGCCATTTCCAGTACCGGCTTGATCTTTGCAAGGGAAATTGATGCCTCAGACAACTGGGTAAATGCTGCAAATACAGCAGCATATGAAATATTAAATGCATAGTACTCAGATGCCGTTACTCCCGACTTGATCGAAATCTCGTAGAAAATAATTGTTCCGATCAGTGAAATCGCTACATTTATGACATTGTTGATCTTAAGAAAGAAAGGCGGGTTATACGTAAGCGCTGCTCCCTCTGCATAAAACTCTGCCCACTTTGAGAATATTCTCTTCTCCGCACCGGCCAGCTTTATCTTCTGGATTCCGTTCAGGATTGAATACGAAAGGCCTTCCTCTTTTGCGCTGATCTCCATGATCTTTTTGCTTATCCCTACCTGAATAAGTGTGGCTGCAGTCGAGAGGACAACGGTCAGTACAATGATGGCAACGGAAGGCATCAGCAGTGCCTGCGCAATTCCTGATATCTGCCGCAGATAAAGAAGCGATATCAAAGACGTGATCCCAAGCGAAAACACATCATCTATTATTATGTCACAGATTGAATTCACGCTTTCAGCCCTGTTTGAAAGTTCACCTGAACTGAACTGTCTGAAAAACGGCACCGGAAGCGTCAATATCCTCTGCATTACCGCCTGTTCTACCGGGATTGTCACCTTCCACCTTACCCTTGAGAGTACATATGACTTCAGCGCCTGAAAAAAGCCTCCAAATATGATCGCGCCGATCATCACAAGCATAACACCGGCAAACAGCTGATAGTTCTTTTCAGCCACTACTCTTCCTGTCATTATCACGGACGCCCACGGAAGAACCATGGAAAAGATCACCACAGCCAGGGCTGCCAGAGCAAAATAGGCGTAATCATACGCTGACAGTCTGCTTCTCATATACCCGACAAGATCCGGGATCCCAAGCTTTTTCAAAGGCAATGGCTGATAGAATGCAACCGCATCCTCTTCAAAGATATCTGCAGATTTTTTTGTCGCAATAGTCTTTTTATTTGTGACGGGATCATAGTAATAATACCCGGCAAACCCAAGAGGATATAGGGTGATCGGCGAGTGATCCTCCTTCAGAAAGCATATGACGGGGCCAAAGCAGTCGGTAAACCAGCTTCCCTTTATCTTGATGCCGGCCTTCATGATTCCCACAGCACCGGCTGCATACTCTATCTGGTCAAGAGGATTCTCAATGCCTGAAGGAATCTCCACCTTAGGCAGATTGTAGTATGAAAAGACATCATCCACCGTGCTCTTTATACTTCTTTTTACAGCCCCCTTGCGGACGCTTTCTCCAAGGACCTTCCTGGAAATATTGTCATAGGAGCGCTCGAACATCTCCTCATCTTTTCTTTTTCTCAGTCTAATCTGTTCATCAAACCAGCCCAATTTACTGCTCCTTAATCATTATTTACAAGCCCGCTGTAATAGCCGCCCTTCTCAAGCAGCTCCTCGTGGGTTCCCCTCTCTACGATCACGCCCTTATCAAGGACTATGATCTCATCGCAGTCTCTGATGGTTGACAGTCTGTGCGCTATGATCACAAGAGTGATGCCTCTGTCCTTTATGGCCTTGACCACGTCATATTCTGTCTTCGCATCAAGAGCACTGGTCGCCTCATCAAGTATTACAATTGAAGGGTCCATCGCCAGCACCCTGGCAATTTCAAGGCGCTGTCTCTGCCCTCCGGACAAATCCTTGCCGCCCTCTGTCAGTCTGTACTGATAGCCGCCCGGCTTCTTGATAATGTCATCATGTATCTGTGCATCTCTGGCAGCCATTATCATCTCGAAGTTCTCAATGGACTCATCCCACATCTTGATATTGTTCTCAATGGTATCCTCAAAAAGAATGATATCCTGATCCACAACTGCAACTGATCCGGTAAAAGAGCTTCTGTCAATCTCCAAAATAGACTTGCCGTCAAAGAGTATCTCTCCGCTCCAGGGCTTATACAGTCCTGAAATAAGCTTTGACATGGTTGACTTTCCACAGCCGCTTCCACCCACTATTGCCACTCTTTTGCCCTGGGTGAGTGTCATCGAAAAGTCCTTGATGAACGGCTCATCAAGTCTTGAATAGCCAAAGGTCACATTCCTGATCTCAATATTTCCGGTGAGCTTTTCAAAAACATGGCTGTCGTCATCCTCCCTGTCCGCATACTCATCAGTCCTGTACTGCATGACATCCTCAACCCTCTCAATGTCGGTTCTCATCTCAAGAAGATTCTGCCCTGATGAAATTATCGTTGTAGCCGGTCCCATAAAGGCTGTAAGTATTGACTGAAAGGCCATGATCAAACCGATCGTAAAACTTCCCTGTATAGTCAGGTAGACGCCGGCAAAAAGGATCGCGTAGTTGGCAGCAATCGACAGTGTCGATGGAATGGCAGTCAGAAAGGTGTTCTTTTTTACAAATTCAACCTCCTTCTCATCCACTGATGCCTTCAGTCCTATCCAGTTCTCGTAGAAGCCGTTTTCTGCACCGCTCGCCTTGATAGTCTCGATCATGCTTATCCCGGAGAGGGTGGATGTTGCAAGCTTTCCCCTTGCAACCAGCATTGCACGCGTCATGTTTATCCTCTGACTGCTTATGATGGATGACATAAAGAGATTGAGGATTACCGTTCCCACGCCGAGTATTGTCAGCGGTACTGATATTCTTACCAGGACAACAAGATAAAACAGCATCATTCCAGTGTTAAGACAAAGAGGCGCAAGTGTATTGACGATGGTACTCGCGATCTGCTGATTTGTCTCATGCCTCATCAGAAGATCACCTGACATTCTCTGGGAAAAGAATTCCATGGGCAGCCGAAGCATCTTCCACATAAAGGAAGTACTTCCGTTCATGGCAAGCTTTCCATCAACCCTCAGGGAATAGACCGCTGACACCCAGGATACTGCAATCTGCAGCACCGCCAGCCCCGACATAACAACGAGAAAAAGCTCTGCTTTTCCGGAAGCGGAATGTCCCAGGAGATTGTCCATAAAGTATTTAGACATAAACGGGTTTACCAGGGTAAAAAGATAGGAAAAAATGAGCATGACAGCAGTAAATATAACCGCAGATTTAGCATCCTGAAGCCGTTTTTTGGCAAATTCAGCTACACTCTTTCTCCTGCCATCAGCGACAAAGTTCTCAGTGGGCTCAAACATCAGGGCAACCCCTGTGAAGCTCTTTTCGAATTCCTCTAACGGGATCGAGACATTTCCCCTTGAAGGATCATTGATATAAGCCCTGTTCCCCTTGAATCCGCACAGTACCACAAAGTGGTTATAATCCCAGTGGATTATGCATGGGTAAGTAGCTTTCTGCTTTATAGCCACGTTGTCGACCCTGAAGCCATTGGCCACAAGGCCGTAATTTCTCGCAGCTCGCAAAATATTTCTTGCATTGGAGCCGTCTCTCGACACACCGCAGTCAAGTCTGACCTGCTCCAAAGCCACCCACTTACCATAGTATGCAAGGATCATGTCAAGACAGGCTGCTCCGCATTCAAGAGCCTCCATCTGCATAACAACGGGCACTTTCGTAACGCCCTTAGAAACCGGCTGTTTTTTAACCATAGTGAAACGGTCCTTTTCGATAAACTGATTTTTGTCAGGCAGTAGCCTCCTGCTCCGACATGTAAATTTGCACAAACGCCCAAAAAGGCAACTACCACTAATTATAACACGGTAAAACCCACATTTTAATGTCCATTATGCGGCAATTCAGTTTGCCAAGTTACAAGTCAGTAACAATTCAGTGGGATAGCCATCCGGAGCAGGCCGGACCAAAGCGAATGTATGGCGGCCCGGCCTGTTCCGGATGGCTGACCACTGAATTTCAAAGAATTATGACCTTGTATTCTCGCTCTGCAAAACTATATCTTGTATTTTAGAGCATTTTGTAATACCATATAATGTATCAGCAATGTACTTCGCTGATATGTAGTGAGTTGCCACAGATTCCGTAAATCAAAGGAGGCTTTCTATGAAATCACCTGCTGCGATTTCAACCTGCTATGAAACTGCCGGAACAGCCAAGACCAAAATGTCGTTTGGAAAGACATTTCTCCTTGGTATACTTGCCGGTGCATTTATTGCGCTTGGCGGCCTTGGCAGTCAGATTGCTTCGGTTTATGCTGCCAATCCCTCTTCCGCCAGACTTGTAAGTTCTATAGTCTTTCCAATAGGACTGTTTATGGTGCTTATCGGAGGTGCTGAGCTCTTTACAGGGAACTGTCTTATAATCATTCCCGTTTTATCCGGCAAGGCTTCGGTTGGCGGAATGCTAAGGAACTGGGCAATAGTTTATTTGGGTAATATGGTGGGCGGATTTATTATCGCTTTGCTTGCAACTTTTTCGCACACCTATGGTTTTGACGACGGAAAGCTTGTGGATGCAGTCATCCACACCGCCGTTGTCAAATCAAATATCTCTTTTACTGATGGACTCCTCAGGGGAATTCTTTGCAATATTCTTGTATGCATGGCTGTCTGGTGTTCCTTTGCAGCGGATGAGATCGCGGGAAAAGTGCTTGCTCTCTGGTTTCCGGTTATGCTCTTTATCATCTGCGGCTTTGAACACAGTGTAGCTAATATGTACTTCATCCCGGCAGGACTACTGACCTCTTTTGTCTACGGAGTTCCCACCGGGGAGCTATCCCTCTTTGGTTTCTTTGTGACAAATCTTATTCCCGTCACAATCGGCAATATAATAGGAGGAAGCGTTTTCGTCGGTGCCACGTATTACACCGTCTATCTTAAAAAGGCTTCAAGATAACCCTTCATTATAAAAAAGAATCGATGTCTCATCTTTGATGGCACCGATTCTTTTTTTCATTTTTTTATAGAAATATAATACTTTTTTACAACTGAGTTTATAATCATCCCTTATAATAGCACTACAAGCTGTTAATGTATCTTCAGGAAGGGGGTTCAAATGATGAAGGCGATCAATATCAGTAACCGTAAAACAAGAGGAATTATCAAAGCAATTCTGGCATTTGCACTGTTCGTCACAATAGCTGTATTTATGAGCAGCAATGCTCTCGCTGCATCTTTACCTGACAGGGACGGTTTCAAGGACAGCACCGTCATCAAGAAACAGGGTTATACAATTTCAATCCCCACATACTGGGAATCAGATATCGATGAAGCAAGTGAATACCGCGCTTATTGTAATGATGATGCTTTCGCTATGATCATTATTGATATATATGATGAAATGACCGGTGTATCCTTCAAGGATGATAAGCAGCGTGATCTTTTCGTCAACTCCGTTATAACTGAGATCGACAGCAGCGGCAAGCTGCAGGAGTCAAGCTACAAGAAGTTCGGCAATCTCGAAGGCGCATATTCTGTATTTAATTTCTCCATGGAGGGAATAGACTTCAAGGGCACAATGTTTGCAGCAATTGATGGCGACTATTGCTACTGCTTCATGCTCGCCGAGGATGAAAAGGACAACAAATACGACTATCAGCCCGACTTCTTCAAGGTTATCAAATCCGCCAAGAAGTGATCTTTAGGAGAATTTCATACAGACGCTTATAAGGGGCCGTAGCACTTAAAAAAGTGCGCGGCCCCTTTTGAATGTATTTTTTGGTACGAAGTTTGTTGTACTATATGCACAGCCACAGCTGACCGGGCGACTTATCAATGCGAATATGACTTTGCCTTCTGCTGCTCAAAAAAATCATCAATATTTGCAATGAGCTGCGCCGGCGGCATTGTTTTTAAGAGGTATTTTTCCGGTTTAAGCGAAAGTACCTGCATGACACTCTCTCTGTCACTCTTGACCGTCAGAAACATTACCGGAATACTGCTGGTCTCCGGTTCACTTCTAAGCATGGACAGCACCTGCGGACCTGTTGTCACAGGCATCTCATAATCCAGAAGAATCAGGTCCACCTTGTTTTTTGCAAGAAATGTGATTGCAGACATTCCGGAATTGACCATAAATACCTGATATTTTTCAGAAAGCCAGTTCTTTATGGTACGAAGCATGGTGCCATCATCATCCACCACAAGTATCCTCTTTTTCTGAAGCCTTAATACCTCATTTTCTACCACTGCCCCCATCTGACTTCCCAGCTCCTTCACATTGACAGGTCTTACAAAGGTCGCAGCCACCCGATCCCTGGAGATCATGGAAAAGATCTTTGAGGTCTCTTCAGCAGAACCGATTATGCTGATAGAAATATCATCCTCCACGGACTTATCCTTAAGGTAGACAAAAAAGTCCAGCATCTTATCAAGGTCATCGATATAAATAAGATAGACGGATGGTCTGTTCTCAATCCGTTCAATCTGTGTCACATCAGGAGCTGCCTGAACAACCTCAAAACCCTCCTCCCTTAGTTCTTTTGCAATTGAAGTAACCATGAAGCTTTTTCCACCACCCACAAGTAGCACACGTTTTTCCATATCTTTATGCCTTTCATCCTATGAGTCGCCCGACAAAAGCTCACCAGTCCGGCCCCGACTGTGCATATTGTACAATCACTTCGGGCACGTTTTCGCTCCTTTCGCTTCGTAGCGGTACTAAGGCACCAAAATACGGTGCCTTAGTACCGACGAGCTCATAGGGCTTCTCAGCCTCCTGTGCATATTGTACAATCACTTCGGGTACGCATTCGCCCCTTTCGCTTCGTAGCGGTACTAAGCTCGAAAATACCTCGCCAAGTACCGACGAGCTCATAGGACCTCTCAGCCTCTTGTGCAATATGCACAGCCGGAGCCTGTCTTGCGAGCTTTTGTCGGCCAACTCATCATATATGGGGGAAATCATATGAAAAAGAAATGGTTTATTAATGTATCAGTTACAGTTCTGGCGGCATCCATAATGCTCGCTGCGCCCGGGTGTGGGAACAGCGGCACAACAGATGGAGCCTCGAATGGTCAGTCACAACAGGTTGGAAGAAACCGGGATGACAAGAAAAAAGCTTCTGATGTAAAGCCGGATGAGACAGGGACAGAAGCAGAGTCAGAAGCGGTAGCAGAAGCAGAAGGTTCAGGATCGGCTAACGGATCAGATACCGAATCGGCTAACGGATCAGGTTCAGGATCGGCTAACAGATCAGATACCGGATCAGATGGAGATCTTTCTGAGAATAAGGCAGGAACCGGGGGGACAGATACTTCATCAAATACGGCAGGTGCTCAGGATTCATCTGCCTCCGGGGAAAAGGATGGAAATCAGGACTCATCGGCAGCTTCAGGAGATGGCCCAGGCTCGTCATCCGGTGGTAATTCGGTAAAGTCAGGCTCGTCATCCGGTGATAATTCGATAAAGTCAGGCTCGTCATCCGGCGGCAATCCGGCAAAGAAAAAAAGCAGCGGTGAAATCCCATCCGGTTCAGGAACTGATGCTGAAGATGCAAGGTCAGAGATGACGGATTATTTTTTATTCACCCTGTCAAAGGCTGCAAAGGCAGACTACGGGGACATCAGATATTATCTGGTTGACGATTTCGACAGGGATGGAAAGTATGAGGGCTTTTTCTATATCGGTAAGGATGTGGACCGGGATTTTGGTTCCTGTGATGGTGAGATCTGGTTTGTAAATGACAACGGATCGAAGAAGATACATGATGAGTTCAGCTTCGCGCTTAATAAGGACGGCAGTGTCTTCGGAATTATAGAGGGTGCGGACAAAAATTTCGTCACCTCTGTCGAGAGCTATGCAACGGATAACGTCACAAGGCTTTATTACACGGATGGCAGCGAATGCGTAGAATCGGCTGTTTCCGGGATTGGGAGTGCATTTGTTGATGATAGTACAGGGGACCTTATCATCACAGTCAGCGCTTATGATCAGTTCTGCGATTATTCGGCAGGTTCAGATGAGCCGATGTGGACAGGACATACCTGGAAACCCTACTATTTTTATTACAGCAGGAACACCGGTGACTTTGCGGAATACGGTGCTGAGTCTATTTCTGCAAAAGAGCTGAAGCAGTTCACGGGTGAAAACATACAGGGTGAATTGGAAAAAAGCGGCTATACACTGGGCGAGATCATAAAGAGGGACAACTGGATAGTCAACGTCAATTATTCAAAAACCACCAAAAACAAAGACGGGTCTAAATCCATAGAGTACGGCAACATAAATTACGACAGGCGAAGCAATGATTATCTGGAAGCAACAAGCGAGCCCGGTCCGGATATTTTTGCCTCAGATTTTGGAGGAACATATAAGCTGCAGATACTTGGAGGTGGGGATAAAAAGAGCTCATCTCTCCCTGACAAGGGCGGCGATGTATACGGCGTCTTTGTGATGTCAGCAAAAAAGCCAGAGCAGTGCATAGAGACAGAATCAAAGCTTTTTGATGCAGGCTTTGAAGACAATCTCCTGATATATACGCCTGATTTTTCAGGGCTGAATCAGGAACCGTATTACAGCGTGTCAGTAGGACTTTTCAAAACGAAGAGCGAGGCTGAAAAAGTCCTTAAGGAAGTAAAAGCAAAGGGATTTTCGGATGCCTACGTCAAGCTGGCGGGAAAATATACAGGTGACAAGTACCTGTATACCATGACCGGTACAGAAGGAATTGAGATTCTGAAGGACTGCGTGATTCTGCATGATGTCGATGTTTCTCTGCAGTATCCCGTGGGCAGTGAAAATAGCAGGATGGATCTTTACGTCTACAAGGACGCGGTATTTAACAAGGATGCAGATCTTGACTCCTTCGCCAATTATGAAAAGGGTGACACACCCTACAAATGGATTGTAAAGAACTACAATCTGGAAAAGAACGACACGGATAAGTACCTCGCAAATGGTCCCGCTCTTTCAGGAGTATTTAAAGTGAGCATCGAGGAAGATAAGATTACCGACTACTACGGCAGCTACTGGTGGGACTGATTACCTGAGGCTGCGGAACGGACCTGTGGCTGATTTTCTCCGCTTTCCATCACTTTTTTATGCAAAAATGCCGCAATACATTGACATTCAGCCATATATATAATACGCTAGTGTCCTAGCGTTTAAAAAACTTATGAGGAGGTGTAATTTAGGATGAACAAAGTAGAACTTATTGATGCAGTTGCAAAAGAGAGCGGTCTTTCCAAGAAGGATGCCGGCAAGGCAGTTGATGCCATCGTATCTGCAGTGTCAAATGAGCTCAAGGAGAACGGCAAGGTTCAGCTTGTAGGCTTTGGAACATTTGAGGTAGGTAAGAGAGCAGCCAGAAAGGGCAAGAACCCTCAGACCGGTGAAGAAATCGAGATCCCTGCTTCCGTAGTTCCCAAGTTCAAACCAGGCAAGGCACTTAAGGATATCGTTAATAAGTAATAATAAGCGAACACTATAGTGGTTACAGGATTAAAGAGACGGACACAACGACCGTCTCTTTTTATGTGCGCCCGACGGCGCACGTTTCCCTACTCTTGTTACTATTAACAGTTCATTCGGCCACCTGACTTTACTCCGCTGCACATACGCCCGCTATATCCTGCATCTCTCAGGCTTTTTGCAGAGAGAATTGTAACCACAACATTATTTCATGAGTTGCCGGACTGGTGAGCTTTTGTCGGGCGACTCATACTTATTATGGTCGGTCCTTTTGCTGCACTGGACAAAAAACGTTTTCCAAATTATACTGAAATGTATGGAAAACGATTTCCATAGAACCGGAGGATAAAATGGTTTCAATAAAGGATGTGGCAAGAGAGGCCGGAGTTGCAATTTCCACGGTTTCCAAGGTCCTGAATAACTACCCGAATGTAAGTGAGGCGACGCGAAGCAAGGTCATGGATGTTGTTGATCGTCTGGGTTTTGTTCCGAATGCTGTGGCAGCCAGTCTTTCGTCGAAGAGAACAGGAAGGGTGGCGCTTCTTCTAAAGCTTAACCTAAGGACCCAGGCGGGTGACGAGATCAACATGCAGTACATAGCAGGCGCCGTACACCGGGCCAAAGAGCTGTCGCTGGACGTCATAACCGTGTTCACCTCTATGCTTGAGGACATGACGGCGGATGAGGTGACGAGCTATTTCGAGTCGCAGGGTATAAAGGGAATAATAGTATATGGTCTTACCAAAAAGGACAGCGTCATCCACGAGATCATAGAATCAGGCGCCTTCAAGATGGTGGTGATTGATGCTCCCATGGTAAACTGCACGACATCATCAGTGGGAATAGACCACAGACAGGCTCAGATAGATGTCGCCCAAAAGACCATAGCGGAGAATAAAAGCAAAAAAGTTCTTTACATTTCAGGAGAAAAAATCGGCTATGTGACCGATGAACGTCTTGATGGAATTGAGGAGCTGTGCGCAGAGAAGAAGATCAAGCTCTCCGTAAAGTGCGGGGACTTCTCGGAGCTAAAGGCCAGGGAGATAACGCAGAAGTTTGCAAAGAGGTATGACTGCGTTGTCTGTGCATCGGACCTTATGGCAATCGGCGCGATGAAGGCACTTATCGACATGGATATCTTCCGCCCTGTATGCGGATTTGACGGCATAATCCTGATGGGCTATGTAGGGAAGCAGATGAACACGGTCAAGCAGGACTTTGTGAAGATCTCAGAGGAAGCTCTCGATGAGCTAAGCCGCCTGATGCAGGGAGAAGAGGGAAGAACTGTGACGGTTCCACATTCCATCGTGCGTATGGAATATGAGGATATCATAGTGTAAATGCGGGTAATACTAAAAAAATGTAAAAATAATACTTGCAGAAAACGTTTTCCTGTGTTAATGTAATTACATCAAATAAAAGAAAAC
The DNA here is from genome assembly GCA_024694565.1 of Butyrivibrio sp. GTDB lineage: Bacteria > Bacillota > Clostridia > Lachnospirales > Lachnospiraceae > Butyrivibrio. The sequence continues at coordinate 24,462 of JAILJR010000211.1, forward strand.
GTTTTCCGAAAAAATCGGAAGTGAATAGTATTTAATGTTCAGAGAGGAGTAATACAATGTCAAAGCACACTAACATGCAACGCGACGTACTTGTTCTTAATCTGGAGGAACAGCTTGAGGAGCTGGCCAATGACAAGTTTGGCAAGTCCTTCAAGGAGCTTACCAATCAGGAGACCTACTATGTTCTTCTTGAGATGACAACCAGGCTTATGGATGTTGCAGAAGTTTACAACGGAGAGAAGAAGGTCTATTACATTTCAATGGAATTTCTGATCGGCAAGCTTCTTTCAAATAATCTCATCAACTTAAGGGTCTACGACAACGTGAAGGCCATTCTTGACAAGAACGGCAAGAGCCTTGCACAGATCGAGGAGTGTGAGCCGGAGCCGTCTCTTGGCAACGGAGGCCTTGGCAGACTTGCCGCATGCTTCCTTGATTCAATTGCCACCCTTGGAATGGCCGGCGAGGGCATCGGTCTTAATTATCACTTCGGTCTTTTTAAGCAGGTTTTCAAGGATCATCTCCAGACTGCTGAAAAGAACGACTGGATCGAGTCACAGTCATGGCTTGAGAAGACAGACACGACCTTCGATGTTTCTTTTGGCAAAAAGAAGGTGGTTTCACGTCTGTATAATATGAATGTTGTGGGCTATGACACAGGCGTCAACAAACTGCGTCTCTTTGATATTGAATCGGTTGATGAGAGTCTTGTAAAGAAGGGCATCAGCTTTGACAAGAAAGAGATAGAAAAGAACCTGACTCTTTTCCTCTATCCCGATGATTCGGACAAGGATGGAAACCTTTTGCGTATTTACCAGGAGTACTTCCTTGTTGCAAATGCAGCGCAGCTGATCCTCAGGGAGCAGAAGGAGCGCCAGTACGATCTGCGCGAGCTCTACAAGCACGCAGTTATTCAGATCAATGACACACATCCTACAATGATAATTCCTGAGCTCATCAGGATCCTTGTGGAGGAAAAAGCTTTTTCTATGGATGAGGCAATCGATGTTGTGAGCAAGACCTGTGCCTACACCAACCACACAATCCTCGCGGAGGCTCTTGAGAAGTGGCCTCTTGAGTACCTTGAGCAGGTTGTTCCGCAGCTTGTTCCTTACATCAGGGAGCTTGACAAGAGGATCAGGGCAAAGTACAAGAACCCTGCTGTTCAGATCATCGACAAGGATAAGAAGGTCCATATGGCCTACATTGACATCCACTACGGATTTTCAATCAACGGCGTTGCGGCCATTCACACTGAGATCTTAAAGAACAGCGAGCTGAACGATTTCTACAAGCTCTATCCTGAGAAGTTCAACAACAAGACAAACGGCATCACCTTCCGCAGATGGCTTCTTTCCTGCAATCATCCGCTCTCTGATTTCCTTTCAAGGACAATTGGCGACGGATTCAAGAAGGATGCACTTAAGCTTGAGAAGCTTCTTGACCACATCGATGACCCGGCGGCACTGGATGAGATTGAAGTCATCAAGATGACCAAGAAAAAAGAGCTCTGCGAGTACCTGAAGAAGCATGAGAATGTGGATATCGATCCCAATTCCATTTTTGATATCCAGGTAAAGAGGCTTCATGAGTACAAGAGACAGCAGATGAATGCTCTTTACATAATACACAAGTACCTTGAGATAAAGGGCGGTAAAAAGCCTGCAAGACCCCTTACCTTCATCTTTGGTGCAAAGGCAGCACCTGCTTATGTTACAGCAAAGGATATAATCCACCTGCTTCTTGTTCTCGAGGAGATAATCAACAACGATCCTGATGTAAATAAGTACATGAAGGTCGTAATGGTTGAGAACTACAATGTGAGCTATGCAGAGAGACTCATTCCTGCATGTGATGTTTCTGAGCAGATCTCCCTTGCATCCAAGGAGGCATCAGGAACCGGCAACATGAAGTTCATGCTCAACGGAGCTGTGACCCTTGGAACAGATGATGGTGCAAATGTTGAGATACATGAGCTTGTGGGTGATGACAACATTTACATCTTTGGTGCCAGCGCCGAAGAGGTTATCGGACATTACAAGAAGGCTGACTATGTGGCAAAGGACTACTACAAGAAGAGTCCGGTGATCAAGGCAGCAGTTGACTTTATTACCGGCAAGGAGTGCCTGAAGGTCGGTCACAAGGAGAATCTTGAAAGGCTTCACAAGGAGCTCATAAACAAGGACTGGTTCATGACACTCATGGATCTTGAAGACTATATTGAGAAGAAGGATCAGATCTTTGCAGACTATGAGGATCGCGACAAGTGGAAGAGGATGATGCTCACCAATATTGCAAAGGCGGGGTATTTCTCATCCGACAGGACCATCAACGAGTACAATAAGGATATCTGGCATCTAAACTAAGGGGCAATTTTATTTTTGCCCGCAGTGAGTCATAATTTTGGGTTTAAGGTCAAAACGCTTGAAATCAAAGCGTTTTGACCTTATCATTTTTTATGGATAACGATGAAATGAGTCGCCGGACAACAGCTCGCCCGGACAGATGAGCTTTTGCCGGACGACTCATGAAATGGAGGTTGGATTCATGGAAAAGAGGTTTTTTGATGCCGGTATAAGCGGCATCATCCCAGTGGGGCTGCCGGGTGGATTCTTTATTTATGAGGCTAATGGACATGAGAGTGTTCTTTATGCTGGGCCGAATGTTCTTGCGCTGTATGGGTGCGAGAATATGGGTGAGTTTATTGAGCTGACGGGCGGAACCTTTCAGGGAATGGTTCACCCCGATGACTATAATCGGATACAGAATCAGATTCAGGCACAGACTATTTTTGGTGAAAAGAAGCATGACTATGTCCGCTACCGCATTATGACAAGGCAGGGAACCGAGAGGTATGTGGAGGACTTTGGGCATCTGCTTCACAGAGGTGACGGCAAGAGCTACTACTATGTGTACATAGTTGATGTCGACCAGAACGAGTATTACAACAAGAACAGGAACTCTTTTGCGGAAGCGGAGATACTATCTGCGAATCAGGAGAATGATGAACTGACGGGACTTCTCAATATGACATTCTTTTACCAGAAAACAACAATGTTTCTTGGTTCATATGAGAGCAGGCGCCAGGACATTTCTTTTATCCACTTTGATATTCCGAACTTCAAGTTCTTCAATGAAAGGAACGGCTTCAAGCTTGGAGATGAGCTGCTGTGCGACATGGCGAAGGCGATAAGAAAAGAATTTGCTATCGGGGGAATCGTGTCGAGGTTTTCCGATGACCACTTCGTCGTATGTGCAACAGGAGACCGGGACAGCGTCATCAGGCGTGTCGAGTCGGTCTATAGGCAGATGCTGCTGACTGATGATGTCAACAAGAAGGTCAGGGTCAAGGCAGGAATCTACTTTATGGACGACAGGAGGTCAGAGATAGGCCTTGCCTGTGATCACGCCCGTCTTGCCTGCAACAGCATAAAGAACCGCCACGACATTAATTACTGCATCTATGATGAGCTTCTCCGTGAGAATCTTCGAAAGCAGCAGTATGTGATCGATCATATCGACGAGGCCATTGAGAACGAGTACATAAAGGTTTACTATCAGCCCGTGATAAGGGTAAAGACGGGAGAGATATGCGGCTATGAGGCACTCGTGCGGTGGGTGGATCCCAAGATGGGATTTCTTTCACCGGGGGACTTTATCAGCACACTTGAGCAGTATCACCTGATCCATCTGTTAGATACATTTATGGTTAAAAAAGTCTGTGAGGACTATAATCAGCTGAAAAATGAGGGAAAGGAGCTGGTGCCTGTTTCCATCAACATTTCAAGACTGGATTTTGAGCTCTGCGACATATTCGGGATCGTCGAGGAAACGAGGGCAAAGTATGATGTGCCGCGCAAAATGCTTGATCTTGAGATCACAGAGAGTGCCCTTGACCAGAACGGCGGCTATATCAAACAAGAATGTGACAGGATGAGGGAGCTTGGCTACAGCATATGGATCGATGACTTCGGCTCGGGGTATTCATCGCTTAATACTGTGGCAGAGTACAACTTTGATGTGCTTAAGCTGGACATGGTATTTATGAGGAGCTTCAGCAACAACTCCAAGACTGCAAAGCTGCTCTCCTTCATCATGAAGGGAGCAAGAGCTATGGATGTGGCTCCGCTCTGTGAAGGCGTTGAGACAAAAGAGCAGTACGAATTCTTAAAAGGCATATGCTGCGAGAGGGTACAGGGATATTTCTTCGGAAAGCCCATGCCAATGGAGGAGACCCGTGCAATAACAATGGCAAAAGGAATGAAGTGGGAAACACCGGAGTACCGGGACATCAGATAAGGATAAGTTATGAACGAGTTTTTTATAAGAAGTGCTACCCCAAATGACGCAGGGGAGCTTTTGCAGATTTATGATTATTATGTCAGGGAGACGGCAGTTACTTATGAGTATGTGACTCCTTCTCCGGAGGAATTCAGGGAAAGGATCGAAAAGACTCTTAAAAAATACCCGTACCTTGTAGTTGAAGAAAAAAGGCCGGATGGAAAGAAGGGGCGGCTTCTTGGCTATGCATATGCCTCTGCTTTTCATGAGCGGGAGGCCTATAAGTGGTGCGTTGAGCTGTCTGTTTATCTTGATAAGGACAGCCGGAGGCAGGGAATCGGAAGAAAGCTGTATGATGAGCTTGAGAGGATGCTTGGGAATATGGGCTTCCTCAATCTCAATGCCTGCATAGCCATGCCTGACAGCGAGGATGAGCACCTCACTCTCGCCAGCATAAGATTCCACGAGAAGATGGGCTTTTCCATGGTAGGAGAATTCCACAAGTGCGGCTTCAAATTTGACAGGTGGTACAACATGGTCTGGATGGAAAAGCTCATTGGTGAGCACAATTCCACCCCGCCTCAGATTAAAACGATTTAGGGGATGTTACAATGCAGTTGCCAGCCAGCCGGAGCAGGCCGGAACAAGTGAAAGACTGAGCAGGGGAGCTTTTAGTTATAATTCAGCAGGCGGAAGCATAAGTTTTTAGTTACTTCTTTGCTTTGACGTGATAAAATGGTTTGGGGGTCATTGGATTCCCGCATCAGTTTTTTTGGAATGATAAAAGATTACTATGGAGGGAGACAAAAATGAGCACAATACCATACAAGATCTATCTTGAGGAGTCGGAGATGCCTAAGCAGTGGTACAACGTCAGGGGCGATATGAAGAAGAAGCCTGCGCCGCTGCTTAATCCCGGAACTTTGCAGCCCATGACAATTGATGAGCTGTCGGGAGTTTTCTGCAGGGAGCTGGCAGAGCAGGAGCTTGACGACACTTCAAGGTTTATCGATATACCGGAGGAAATCAGAAATTTCTACCGCATGTATCGTCCTTCACCTCTTGTGAGGGCCTACTGCCTTGAGGAGAAGCTGGGAACTCCGGCACATATCTACTACAAATTTGAAGGAAACAATACTTCAGGAAGCCACAAGCTCAATTCAGCTATTGCACAGGCTTATTATGCCAAAAAGCAGGGGCTTAAAGGTGTTACCACCGAGACCGGAGCCGGCCAGTGGGGAACTGCTCTTTCCATGGCATGTTCATACTTTGACCTCGACTGCCAGGTATACATGGTAAAGGTTTCCTATGAGCAGAAGCCCTTCAGGCGCGAAGTCATGAGGACCTACGGAGCAAAGGTCACACCTTCTCCTTCCATGGAGACGCAGATCGGAAGAAAGATAAACGAGGAGTTCCCGGGAACCACAGGAAGTCTTGGCTGTGCCATCTCAGAGGCTGTTGAGGCAGCGACAACCCAGGAAGGATACCGCTATGTTCTTGGTTCAGTTCTTTCTCAGGTACTTCTTCATCAGTCTGTTATCGGTCTTGAGACAAAGGCTGCACTTGATAAATACGGAATAAAGCCCGACATGATCATTGGCTGTGCAGGCGGCGGATCAAACCTCGGAGGACTCATATCTCCGTTTGCAGGCGAGATGCTCCGCGGTGAGAATCAGTATGAGATCATCGCAGTTGAGCCTGCTTCATGTCCAAGTCTTACAAGAGGTGTCTACGCCTACGACTTCTGTGATACAGGAAAGGTATGTCCTCTTGCCAAGATGTACACACTTGGAAGCGGCTTCATTCCTTCAGCAAACCATGCAGGCGGACTTCGCTATCACGGCATGAGCAGCGTTGTATCAGAGCTCTATGATCAGGGACTTATAAAGGCGAGAAGTGTAGAGCAGACCAGCGTATTCGAGGCTGCTGAGACATTCGCAAGGGTTGAGGGAATTCTTCCCGCACCTGAGTCAAGTCATGCAATCCGCGTGGCCATCGACGAGGCACTTAAGTGCAAGGAGACAGGTGAGGAAAAGAACATTGTCTTTGGACTTACAGGCACAGGCTATTTCGACATGGTTGCCTATCAGAAGTACAACGACAGAGAGATGAACGACTATATTCCTACAGATGAGGAGCTGCAGAAATCAATTTCAAAGCTTCCAAAGGTAGAGTAAAGATACCAAAGAGAAATATCACTAAACTGCCCGGCATGCTCCTATGCCGGGCAATTCTTGAAATTATAGGTTTTTGAGCAGCATTTCAATGTTGGCCAACGTGAGCCGGAGCCGGTCAGTTGGCCCTTTGATGGTCGGCCCTTATGGATAAAAATATATGAAGAATAAAAAGAATATTGGATTTATTGTTGTTTTTTCTGTTGCAGCCGTGTTATATATTCTTGCCCTTGAGCTATCAAAGAATACACTCTGGGGCTGGGCACTTGCAATTGCGGCTCTCACAATCATGTACATTCTGTATACAAAGTTTTTTTCAGAGAAAAAATGGTACATTAAGGTCCTTTCCTTTATCTGTATGTTCGTAGTACTTTTCGGGATTTACAGGATAAGCTATCCGCCGTACAGACTGATGCCGGCGGTGAGCGTTAAAAATCCCGGGGCTACGGAAGTGATAAGAGTTGCCCAGGGAGAGCTTACCGGTGTCTACAATGCTGACAATACTGTTGAGGTCTTTACCGGGATCCCATATGCAAAGCCTCCTGTAGGAGAGCTGCGGTGGAAGGAACCGCAGGAGCCCGAAAGCTGGGAAGGAGTGCGCGTCTGCGATCACTTTGCACCCAGGTTCATGCAGCCACAGAGACAGCCGATGGCGGATTCTGTTGTGGGGCTGGTCGTCTATAACAACTTTGCCTGGTTTGATCCTACCGACAATTATCAGGAAGCAATGAGCGAGGATGCGCTGTACCTCAATGTCTGGAAGCCTGAGGGGGATGTCAGTAAGTGTCCTGTTCTTTTCTACATTCACGGAGGCTCACTTCAGACCGGATCGCCTTCCTTTAGTCATTACAACGGCGAAGCTTATGCAAAGCGCGGAATAGTGTTTGTTGACTTTGGGTACAGGCTCAATATTTTTGGATATTTCGCAGATGAGGAGCTTGCCGAAGAATCTGCCAATAATACTACCGGAAACTATGGGCTTCTCGACCAGATTCAGGCACTGAAGTGGGTTCACGAGAATATCTCTGCCTTCGGTGGAGATCCCGACAATATAACTATCGCGGGTGAGTCAGCAGGGTCTTCAAGTGTGAATGCAATCTGCGTGTCACCTCTTGCAAAAGGTCTTTTCAGAAGGGCAATCGGAGAGAGCAGCGGCATTTGCACCAATAAGCCTTTCCATACCTTCCGCCCCTATGATGAAGCGCTTGAGATGAAAAAGAAGGTGTATGATACCTTTGGTGCCGGGAGCATTGAAGAGCTTCGCAGCATCGATGCAAAAGAGCTAGTGAAAGCAGCCGGCGAATACAATTCCATGACTGTGGATGGCTATGCTATACCAAGGCAGCCTGCAGAAATCTACAGATCCGGAGAAAACAACGAGGAGGCACTTCTTAACGGGTATAATGCCGCTGAGGCTGATGTGTTCACTCTTTTCGGAAAGGTCACCGGGGACAACTACGCGGAGTTATTGAAGGATGAGCTTGGGGACTGTGCTGAGCAGCTTGTTAAGCTTTATCCTCCGGGGGATGATCCCAAGGCACAGTATGACGACATCATGAGTGCAGCCTGGTTTTCCTACAGCCATTACACCTGGTCACGGTATATGGCAAAAGAGGGACGACCTGTTTTTGAATATTACTTCACTAAGGATAATAAGGGACTTGGAACCAATCATGCAGGTGAGCTTCCATACTTTTACGGAAACCTCGCTTCGATGCCGCAGAACTTTACGGAATCAGACTATGAGCTGTCAGAAACGATCATGGATTATATCGAGAATTATGTGCGGACAGGCAATCCAAACAAAGAGGGGCTTCCAAAGTGGGACGACTTTTCCGAGGATGAGACAAGAATTCTTGAGCTTGGAAGCGACATAAGAATGGTGACAGACGTAAACCTCGATATCTATCAGATTTTGGATACAATAGAGTAAAAACTTTGAATCAGATCATTGGGCAGTCAGGGCGGAATGCATGGCTGCCTATTAATCTGTCCGGATTCTTGCGGCAATCAGCCCCCCTATGAAACCTACCAGCATACCGCTGAATATACCCGTTATCCAGAGAACGGGGAGGTACAGAGCAATTGCTTTGGTGTTCATTACAAGCATTGCTACGATTATCTGACCGATATTGTGCGTAACCCCTCCTGCGATGCTGACACCGACCATTCCAAAGCGGTCACTTTTTTTCAAAAGTATCATAACTGCAGTTGAAAGGCATCCGCCGACCAGGGAAAAGACAAATGAGAGTGGACTGCCGAACAGCATGGCAAGGACAATGATCCGGACTATGTTGATGATTATGGCAGCCCTTTCTGAAACGGCGTAAAGGGAAAAGAGAACTACAATATTTGTAAGACCGATCTTCATGCCGGGAATCGCCACAAATGCCGGGATCAGTGTTTCAATATATCCAAGTATGAGTGCGAGAGCAGTCAGAACTCCGTAGAGAGCTGTTTTCTTTGCCTTATTCATAGAATTCTCTCCAAAAAGCATTTTTCTCCTGTTCTTTTCATTGCAATCTTCCACAAGTGTTGGATCGCTATTATTTCATTCTCACGAAAAGTGCCGGATCATTATTATCTCATTCTCAAGAAAATTGCCGAATCACTATTATTTCATTCTCAAGAAAATTGCCGGATCACTATTATTTCTCACGAAAAGTGCGCCAACAATCGTATCATATTCATTTTCGCCATCATCCTTCGTGATCTCGATTACGACCCTGTTTGGCAGGCATATCACCGACTGGCCGGTTTTCGATATCCTGCCCATGTTCTCACAGAGATGATCAGGACATGAGGAGTCTTTTAAATAAGCATATCCGTCTCTGATCACAAGAGTATTTACTCCACCATTATACCCATTGATAACATATTCGGTGTCATCTGACAGAGAAAAGGAACCGGAATACTCCCCGTCAATGGATATCTTTACATAAGCTCCATTATCCTGCACCATAAAATAATATGCAGCTATGGCAGAAAAAATTAAAAGAAGAGCTGCTATGAGATAAAAGTCATTTTTTCTTAACAATCTTTTTTCCAAGCCGGCTCTCCTTCAAATTAAACAATCTATAGAACATCATAACATATTATGAGTTGCCCGACAAAAGCTCGCCAGTCCGGCTGGCTGACCACTGGATTGCAACCGGTACGATTATTGTTATCAAGAAGAAAAACAATAATCTATACATGATTGTTGGCTTCGTGTTAAAATATGTACTGATATGTTGGGAGATAAGATAAACAGAAACAAATTTAATCTATGCCACGCATGTATCTCGAGCCTCTTCATCCTGATCATGTATCTGGCCGTTCTTGTGATATGCAGGATCACGCCCTTTGGGGATAAGACCTTTCTGATGTATGACCTTAAGCGTCAGTATGTGGATTACTATGCATATCTGCGGACAATCTATTCAGACGAGAACAGCGCGTTTTACTCATTTAATGCAGCCTTGGGTTCCGGTACCCTGGGCTTTTTTGCGTACTACCTTACAAGCCCGTTCCTCTTTATCCTGAATCTTTTTGACAGGAGCAATATTCCTCTCGGGATTACGATCGTGATTGGATTTAAGCTAATGCTGGCCGGGTTTGCGATGAATTTGTTTCTTCAGAGGTATATTCCGGAGAGCAATCCGGAGTATACACGCTCAGATGATAAACCTGCAGATAAGGGAGCCGAAGGCTGGAATATTTCGTCAATTCTTCCGTTGGGTAACAGAAAGAGTCTGGCAGCCTGCTTTGGTGCAGTTTCATGGGCTCTCTCCGGGTTTCTTTTTGCTCACAGCATGAACATGATGTGGATGGACGTGGTTATGCTTCTGCCGCTTTATATCTGGAGTCTTGATATTCTCCTTAAGACCGGGCAAAAGCATTCCTACATCTCAATGCTCCTTCTGATGCTGTTATTGAATTATTACATAACCTATCAGGTACTTTTGTTCACTGCGTTCTGGACCATTTCTGATCTTGCGGTCAGAAAGGAAAAACACCCGGTTGGCCGGATTCTGACACTTGCATATTCAGCGCTCATATCGGTGCTTATTTCTGCTGTTATCATGGTGCCGACATTTTTTGAGCTTATGAACAGTCCAAAGGATGTGACACTTCTCGGACTTAAGCTCACAGGCAGCAATCTGTCGCTTCTGGATATTTTTTCGAAGCTCCCGACGCTGTCCTACGATTACATAGAGGCGAGATTTGGCTATCCCCAGATTTTCTGCGGGGTTCTGATGCTATTCATGATAGTCTTTTTCTTTGCCTCAAAAGAGATACCGCTGCGGGTAAAGCTTGGCTATCTGGCTCTGTTTGCAGTCTTTGCCATATCATTTGAGAGGGACCTGTTAAACGTCATCTGGCATGCGGGAATGGAGCCGTCAGGCCATCCTTACAGGCAGGCTTTTATGTGCGTCTTTCTCATGATCATTTGTGGGTGCAGGGCTTTTGCATTGATGGAAAAAGAGCTTTCGATTCCCAAGGTGGCAGCAGCTGCCGTAGTTTTCCTGATAGTTCTTTTCCTCATAAAAAGAGGTATGTATGATCATTTCTCGGACTACACCTGGTTTGCAAACCTATTGCTGATCGCTCTTTATGCGATTCTTCTGACCGCTCTTGTCGTATGGCAGAAAAAGGGCAGGGCGGCGCTTGTTCTTGGCGCAATGCTTATTTTAGTGAATATGGCAGACCTGACGGCTAATGCAGCTTATACCTATCAGTGGCAGTCGCTTAAGTGTGAATCGGAGAGTGAATACAGGGATGTAGTCTCAGGTACCTGGGATGCGGTCTGCAGGGTTAAGCAGGATGAGGATGAAAGCGTTCTTTACAGAATGGAGAACTTAAATCCAAGGCAGCAGAACGACGCCTTCCAATATGACTACAACGGTATCACCCAGTACAGCTCTGCCGGGCTTATCTATGTCAGATATTTCCTGCAGAGGCTCGGGCTGAATGACGACGGCCTTTACACTCACTATGGTCACGACAGCACCGAGACCTTGGACAGTCTGCTGGGGATAAAGTATGTACTTACAGACGGCACCTTCCCTGCGCACAGAGACTACAGTCTTGTCGAAGACGGCAGGGAGAAGGTCTACCGTAATCCTTACGCTCTTTCGCCCGGAATTCTGACAGATAAATTCGACCTAGAAGGCATCAGCGACATCGAGGAAAATTTACCCCTGGTTACCATGGAGCATGTTCCCTCAAAGGATGCATTTGCTCTTCAGGAGGACATCTACGGAAGGCTGCTTGGAAGGGAAGTAACTTTTTTTACACCTGCAGATGCAGATCAGAGCGAAATGTATATGTCAGATGACAAGCCGCGCTACGATTATAAAGTAAAGACTGCTATCGACGGAGAACTCTATTTATATCTGGACGGGCTGATAAATGCAGGCGAGAGTCTTTCAGTATTTGTTGAAGACGAGTTTTTGACAACCTACGGCAACGCAGCCTGTGTCAGGATATTGAACCTTGGATATCACGTGGCGGGTGAAGAGGTCAATGTGTCGGTTCAGGGAGAGAGCACAGATGACAACTTCGGAAGAGCAATTTTTGTGACGGAGGATACGAAGGCACTTAAAAAAGCTTATGATGAGCTTTGGCAAAAATGCGTGCCTGTAAAGGTAAGCCCCTCTGTTTGCGAGATGGAAATAACTGTCCCTGAAGGCAGCGACGGAGTATTTCTCACTATACCCTATGAGGATTCCTGGAAGGTCACGGCTGGTGGACACAAGCTGAGTCCGCTTGCAGTGTATGACTCGCTGACCTACATTCCGCTGGAGGATCTGGCCTCGGAAGGCGAACTAAGGATACGGATGAAGTATGTAACAAAAGGTATTCTTCCCGGACTATTGCTCAGTATTATCGGAATAGCTCTTTATATCTTTGTGGCAATATCCGAGAGAGCGGGGAGGCACCTATGAGGTTTGACAGGGGCAGCATCATCAGGCTTTTGGTTATTGCAGCAGTTCTTTTAACCCTTGCCGTCATGACAGGTATTGATGTCAGTCAGAAGGGCATAACAGAGACGGATTTCATGTATGCAAAAGTTGACGGCCAGAGGATAAACGTTTTTGAGGGAAAGAACGGACGGTATCTTTTTCTGCCCGGATATACTTCGGAAGAGGCTGTCGTACTCTCAGCTGAAGCCAAAAAGGCGGAACTTAAGATCATGAAGTCCTCTGGGATTGCCACAATTTATATCACAACGAACTCCGAAAGCATCGACGGGATCTTAGCTGACAAGGATCACAGGGAGAGAGGAAATATCCGGGTCATCGATGAGAGCGGCAATGAGGACGTAAGTCTTGGCCTTGATTATATAAAGGGAAGGGGTAACTATTCCTGGAACAACTGGGAGAAGAAGCCCTTTAAGATAAAGCTGTCCAAAAACGCATCGGTGCTTGGCCTTGGCATGGGAAAAGACTATGCACTTATCGCCAATTCATCCGATGCCACTCTTATACGAAATGACATTGCAAGGAAGCTGGAGATGACTCTGGGGATAAAGTATTCCGGTGCAGGGAAGTTTGCAGACCTTTACATCAACGGAGATTATATGGGGAATTACTACCTGTGTGCCAGCATAGAGGTGGGAAAAGAACGCATAGATATCACCGACATGGATGTGACCCAGAAAAAGGTCTTTTCAAGACTCAATCAGGGCGCCTTCAAGGTCTATGAGACTCCGAGGATGAAGGGATGGAATCTCCCTGAGTGCACTGAGGATATTTCCGGAGGATATCTGGTAGAGAGGGAGTTCGGAGACAGATATGATCTTGAGTATGGCAGCATTAATAATGGGTTTGTGACGGAAGGCAATGAACACTTTATCGTGCATTCACCTGATTATTGTACCGTTAATGAAATTAACTATATTTCGGATTTTTTTGACAGAGCAGAAAAAGAGATACTGAGCTCTGAGCAGTACGGCAGATATATAGATGTTCCCTCTTTTGCAAAGAGATATCTTGTGGAGGAGCTTATCAAGAATTACGACGGAGGGGTCAGCAGCGCCTTTTATTATAAGGACAGGGATGATATTGATCCAAAGCTTTACGCAGGCCCCGGCTGGGACTTTGACATGATCCTGGGAAATTATCTGGACTGGATGGAGTATTCAATCGAGGATTCAGACGGAATAACACAGCTTTATCTGTCGGAGCATAACAGCATATATTACAGGAGCATGCTGTCCCACAGAGAGTTTACGGATCTTGTGCATGAGTATTACAGGGACTGTGCGCTGGGCTTTATGAATGATCTTGTCGATGGCGGGATTGAGGACTATCGTAAGCTCCTTAGTGCTTCGGCACAGATGGACAGCATCAGATGGGAAGAGATGTATGAAAGGTGCGGCTACAGCACCGGGGATAAGAAAAGCTATGAAGAGCTCTCGGATTTTATCAGAAGGAGACTTGGCTTTTTAAGCGGAGAATGGCTTGACTAATGTTTTACAGGGTTGAAGACAAATACATTGTCTACGAGGATCAAATTGCATATATCAGACACCGCCTTAAGAACCTCATGCAGATGGACTCACACAGCAGTCAGGGGAGCTATCTTATCCGGAGCATATATTTTGATGATATGGATGACAGCTTTTTGGAAGAGAATGAGGCCGGAGTGGACAACAAGACCAAGATAAGGATCAGGAACTACAACGGCGACGATTCCTTTATCCGGCTTGAGGAAAAGAGCAAGAAGGGCGGCTACACCCACAAGGAAACGGCAGTTATTTCCAGGAACACAGTGTCGGAGCTTATTGCAGGAGCTTCTTTGGAAAATGCACCGACAGCTTCGGGATGTCTTCTGAGGGAGGATGGGTTTCTTTTTAAAAAGCTCTTTTGTCTGATGAATACAAGACTGCTCCATCCTGTTACAATAATTGAGTACGAGAGGGAAGCATTCGTGGAAAAATCCGGAAATGTTCGTATTTCGATTGACAGGAACATTGGTGGCTCAGAGCATGTGGAGAGGTTTTTTGAAAAAGACATCTTTGCAGTCCCTGTCATGGAGCGGGGTGTGCATTTGCTGGAGGTGAAATACGACGAATTCCTTCCGGATTATATAGAAAAGGTTATTGATATCGGCTCTCTTCAGAGAACTGCATTTTCAAAGTTTTACTATGCAAGACAGATAAATGAGAGAAACGGAGTTTTTTTATGAGCTTTCATGATGCAATCAAAAAATCGGTTTTAGAAGGATTTACCGCTAATGAGATGCCGGTCAGCAGGATAGTGGCTGTCCTTGCGATCACCTTTGCAATCGGTGTGTACATCTATCTTATCTACAGGCTGGTTAACAGGACATCGCTGTACAACAAGAACTTTCATATAGCAATGGCCATGATCTCTGTCATAACGGCAGGCATCATCATCGCGATGCAGTCCAGCATTGTCATTTCCCTCGGTATGGTGGGCGCGCTTTCCATTGTCCGCTTCAGGACAGCCATCAAGGATCCGATGGATCTGCTGTTTTTGTTCTGGTCAATCGGAGAGGGAATAATCTGCGGCTCCGGTCTCTTTGAGCTGGCTGTTGTTGTAGCCCTGATGGTTACTGCAGGCATACTGATCCTGGAGTTTGCGCCTCAGGGGAAAAAGCCCTACGTGCTCATTGTAAACTGCCATGACACAGAGTCTGAGGACCAAATCGTAGGAAAGGTATCGGAGCATTCCAAAAACTATAAGATCAAGTCCAGAAATCTCAAGAAGACCGGCCTTGACATGATAATTGAGGTACGGACCTCAGAAGAAAAAGAGCTTCTGAAGAGCCTTAGCGACATCAGCAGCGTCGACAATGTTGCCCTGCTCACCCATGAAGGTGAAGTCAGGATCTGAACGCCATGAATCTTAGGATGTTGAGGTCAAAAATCACCTTGTGTCTCCATGGCTGTGCATATAGTACAATCATTTCGGGCACGCTTTTGCTCCTTTCGCTTCGTAGCGGTACTAAGAGGCCTAGGTACGGCATCCAAGTAACGACCGCTCACAAGGGCCTCTCAGCCTCTTGTGCAATATGCACAGCCACGGAGCCGCCAGGTGACTTTTGACCTCAACAGCATCTTAAGCGGCCCGACAAAAGCTCATCTTTTTATAGTTACAATTTTGTTGTGGGCTGTCTCCAACGGCGGGCAGCAAATTATAACTTTTCAATATCGAAATTTTCCTCTTGCATTTTCTTTTCAAATATGTATAATACATTCTTGTCGGTATTCAACCGGCTGGTATCACAGGAAATTCTTCCTGATGATTTTCCGTTTTTAATTTATATGGCATGACGCCGTCTCTTTTTGCCCGTTTATGCCATGTTGATAATGACAGCGGGATTTGCGCTGCAAAAAAGCAGATCATCTCAGGACTATTTATCAATAAAGTGCAGCCTGGGATAAACAGAAAGGGAGAGGTTATGAAATTTAAAGGAAAATGGACAAAACAGAACAATTCAGTAAAGCAGCTTCTGAAAAAACTGCGAAGGCACGATACGTTTGTTGTGGCGATTGCGGTTGTACTTGCACTGTCGCTTTGTGGGGGACTCATATATCTGAGCACCCCTGTTATTACTGCGGATGCAAGGGAGGAGCTGGAGCAGGCAGAGCGCGAGAACAGCGACAAGACCATGGAGAAGCTCGACGAGCTGAACAGCTATCTCGATGGGCTGGATAAGTCAGTCACAGAGAGTAAAAACAGCATCAGCTCTTTTAACGAAAAGAACGAGGAGTCAAAGCTTCTTAGCGAGAAGAATACTGAGAAGATCACAAATACTGTAAATGACAGGGTTTCGTACCTTGAAAAGGATCTTGATAATCTTCACGGAACTATAGCTGAGACCCGGTCAAACATTGAGAAGCTGAAAGAAACTGTAAGTGAGGGAGACAAGAAGTCAGCTGAAAAGATAACAGAGAGCTTTGTAGGCATAACCACGGAGCTCGACAGTATACAGAAACAGTACGAGGAGGCTCAGAAGAATTTAAAGGATCTCATTGGTGACGTTCAGTCTCTTGTAAAGAGTGAGAACAAGGACCTTTCAAAAGAGATGACAGACCAGAACAGGAATCTCACCGACAAGATGACAGACCAGAACAGGAATCTCACAGACAAGATGACGGATCAGAACAAGAATCTCACCGACAGGATGACGGATCAGAACAAGAATCTCACTGACAGGATTACTGACCAGAATAACAGTCTTACAGAGAAGATGACAGATCAGAATAAGAATCTTTCTGACAAGGTGACAGAGAAGAGTAATGACCTGATACAGGAGCTGGCTGATACGAAGGATGAGCTCGATAAAAAGCTTTCTGGGAATAAGGATGAGCTGTCGCAGCAGGCTAAAGACAATGCGGATAAGGCTTCAAAAGAGCTTTCAGAGACGAAGGATGCATTGTCAAAGGAGGCTGCTGAAAACACCGACAAGCTGTCCGCTGATCTTAAGGACACAAAGGATTCTCTTTCAAAAGAGCTCACAGACAATACCGACAAGCTCTCAGGTGAACTTTCGGATACGAAGGAAGCTCTTTCCAAAGAGCTCACGGACAGCACCGACAAGCTTTCAGGTGAGCTGTCAGATACGAAGGAAGCTCTTTCCAAAGAGCTCACAGACAATACCGACAAGCTCTCGGGTGAGATGTCGGATACGAAGGAAGCTCTTTCCAAGGAGCTCACAGACAGTACAGACAAGCTCTCGGGTGAGCTGTCAGATACGAAGGATGCTCTTTCAAAGGAACTTTCGGACAACAGGGAAGCACTTTCCGAGCAGATGTCTGCTGAACATGGTGAGCTGTCTCAGGATATGCTTGGATATTACGAGTCACTTCTTTCAGTTCTTAAGGATTCCCAGAAAGCTCTTTCTGACCAGAACAAAGAGATGCTCGAGCAGTTCAAGACAGATCTTGGGGCATTGAATGCTGAGCTTACAAGGATTTATCAGGAGCTTCATTCAGATATCGATGCAGTCAATAACAGCATCGGAGAGGTGAACAGCAGCATTGACGGGGTTAACACCAGCATTGACGGAGTGAACAGCAATATTGACGGTGTGAACGACAATATCAATAAAAATATGGATACAGTCAATTCCGGCCTCAGCGGAGTAAATGACAACATTTCAGGAGTAAACAACTCTATCCTTGGAGTAAACGACAGCATTTCTGGCGTGAACTCAAGCATCAACGGAGTCAACAACAGCATCAACGGGGTTAACAGCAGTATCAATGGAGTGAACAGCAGCATCAACGGAGTTAACAACAGCATCAATGGTGTGAACGGCAATATCAAAAACGTCAATAACAGCATATCAACTGTCAACACAAATATAAACGGTGTGAATAAGAAGATTGACAGTATGAGCAGCAGCATCACTTCCATGAATGGCAGTGTCAAGGGAGACATCAACGGGCTGAAGACCTTTATCAGTTCAGAGATTGCAGGCGTAAACAAAAAGTTTGATCAGGTTTTTCAGCGTGTGAGTAACGGAAAGCAGCTTTTGGCATCCGCGTTGCTCACTAAGGGTGTTAACATACGAAAGGATGCCACATTTGAAGAGTTCAGAAAAGCTATCTTAAGCATTCCGGTTCAGTACAATCTTGATTCCGGCGAAGTGTCCGGAGATATCCAGTACGAATATCATTACCATAAGGACGGAAGGAACACCACCTGCGGATACCTCACAGTAAGCACAGACAGGAGGGGCGGGTGCTACAACAAGGCTGTAACACATGTACATACGGATTCATGCTATAAAACTGTGACCGAGCATGTGTATTTCACTTATAAAGATGTTGTGGATACCGAGGAGCGGTATACATCTGATGACGGTATACAGTACACATGGTTCTACTGTCCGCATTGCAATACCCGTTTTCTGGCAACTGACGGAATTCATATTGAGACGACTGATGATGATACTGTTTATTACAAAAGGGTAACTACAGATATTTCAAGTTCAAGCACCAGAAAGCTCGTGTGCGGCAAGACAGAAGGAACTGTAGAAGGGTATGCGCCGTCCTGCGGTTATTCACACGGCCAGGTGATAGCAGCAAAGATTACCTTTGGAGGAACAGGTGTATCTAACAGAATGCTGATGGAATCCAAGGCGGCAGTTTCAAGAAAGAGCCTGTCTCTGGACATGCTTATGGCTGACTTTGGGGATGAGAACATCGCTGAATCAAAACTGAAAGCAAATGATAAAGAAACCGTATCAAAGATCAAATTCGGAGGAACAGGTACAGAAGCGGATTTCCTTACATCGGCTGATGGTATGTCAAAGACTGATGCACTAAAGCAAACCGGTTCAGCAGGCAAAAACAGCCTGACACTGACAACAGATTTGTCAGCCGCCGGAAGCTCAGGTGCAGCGGCAGGCTCATCGGCAAAGGGCAATTCGAGCACTGTCTCAGGTTCGGTAACTGCAAACATAGGAGCAGCAACCGGAAATACAGGCGCATCTTCAGGCTCATCAGCAGGCGGAAATATGAGCGGAGCAGCAGGTGCGGCGGCTAATGCAGGAGCAGCAGCCGGAAATACAGGCGTATCGTCAGGCTTATCAGCAGGCGGAAATATGAGCGGAGCAACAGGTGCGGCGGCTAATGCAGGAGCAGCAGCCGGAAATACAAGCGTATCGTCAGGCTCAACAGCAACCGGAAATATGAGCACAGCCTCAGGTTCGTCAGCCGCAAATTCAGTTGCACCTTCAGGTTCCTCCAAAACAGAATATTCATCTGCAAATGCAGAGTCATTTACAAATGGAAAACAGTCAGAAGGAAATCTGTCAGATGCACCTCAAAGCAAGCCCCAGGCAGGAACAGAGTCATTGAAGACATCAATTTCGGATAATGCCGGCTCAACTACTGATAATAAAGATACTCAAAATCAGGAAGACAAAAACAACAATACAACAGCTGTGAGTCAAAAGAATGCAGAGCTGAATGAAATATCTGACGAGGCAAATATTCCTTCCGAAAATAAAAACATTTCTGAGACTTCTGCAAATGAGAATGCATTAGAGTACCGGATCATTAATGAATCGGTCGGTGAAAATCAAAGCGTTAGCGATGAACTGTCTTTCGGACAAACAGAAGGAAATTTTATATCTGTTAATGTTGAAGACCTGTTTGATTTCAATTCTTTCGCACCCGGATCTGATGAATGATTTCAGCCTGTATTTGCATCGCAATGCCATCAGCAAAGTTACAATTCATTGCATAAAACCGAAGATAGTCTTTTCTTGACATTGATATCACATCTGAATAGAATAGATGTGTTGTAGTAGCGATATAGCACGGATATGTGCAGATTGGAGTGGATATGACAAAGATAGATATAATTTCCGGCTTTTTGGGAGCTGGTAAAACTACTCTTATAAAGAAGCTTTTAAAAGAAGCTCTCGCCGGAACAAAGGTTGTTCTTATCGAGAATGAATTTGGTGAGATCGGAATTGACGGTGGTTTTCTTAAGGAGTCAGGTATTGAGATTACCGAGATGAATTCGGGATGTATCTGCTGCTCGCTTGTAGGTGATTTTGAGACATCACTCAAGCAGGTTATGGAGCAGTATGCACCTGAGAGGATCCTCATTGAGCCATCTGGTGTTGGTAAGCTTTCAGATGTCATGAGAGCTATCCAGAACATTGCTGACACTGATGACAACATGGAGCTTAACAGTGCAGTTACAGTAGTTGATGTTTCTAAGGCAAAGGTGTATATCAAGAACTTTGGAGAGTTCTTTATCAACCAGATTGAGAACGCCGGGACAATCATACTTACAAGAACTGATAAGGCTGACCAGAAAAAGATTGAGACTGCAGTGGAGCTCATCCGCGAGCATAACAGCAAGGCTACCATAATAACTACACCTCTTGACCAGATAACAGGAAAAGAGATACTTGATACCTTTGAGGGGAATAACGACCTTGAGGCTGAGCTTTTGAAGCTCGTTATGGAGGCTAAAGAAGAGCATCATCACCATCATCATGATCACGGCAGTCACAAGACTGTAGCAGAGGACGGTTCCGTAGTTTACAGTGCACACCACGACCATGATCACGACGAAGATCATGAACACGAGCATGAACACGACCATGATGAACATGATCATGACCACGATCACGAGCACCATCACGACCACGATGACCACGATCACGAGCACCATCACGACCACGATCACGAGCACCATCACGACCACGAAGATCACGACCACGAGCATCACCACGACCACGATGACCACGACCATGATCATCACCATCATCACGATGATCACGACCATGAGCACCATCATCACCACGATGCTGACGACATATTCATGAGCTGGGGTATGGAGACACCTCTTAAGTACACAGCTTCTGAAATCGGGGACATGCTCTCAAAGCTTGAGGACGAAGAGGAGTATGGTATTGTTCTTCGTACTAAGGGAGTGGTTCCTTCTGAAGACGGCTCCTGGATTGAGTTCGACTATGTTCCCGGAGAATCGGATGTCAGAAAGGGAGCTCCTGATGTGACCGGTAAATTCTGTGTAATAGGTTCCGGGCTTAAGGAAAAGAATCTTGAAAAGCTTTTTAGGAGACTGTGATAAACAGTAAACGTTTTTTGAAACAGCTTCACTATATTGGTGTAACCATGGAGTAATAAATGATAAAGAGAGAAAATTTGAAACCGGTATATATTATCAATGGATTTCTTGATGCCGGTAAGACTGATTTCTTCAGATATACAATGGCTCAGCCCTACTTTCGCACTAAGGGAAAGACTCTTTTGATAGTCTGCGAAGAGGGTGAGAATGAGTATGAGGACAAGCTTTTAGAGAGCACCAACACCGTCATAGAGTTCATCGAAGATGAAGAGGACTTCAACCCCGATGCACTGGCAGCTCTTGATGAGAAGCACAATCCTGAGAGAGTACTTGTTGAATACAACGGCATGTGGAATTTTAAAAACATGCGTCTTCCGGCAATGTGGAGGCTGGAACAACAGCTGACAGCCATTGATGCATCAAGCTTTGAACTGTATTTCAGCAATATGAAATCTCTTTTGGCGGAGCAGATCAGAAATTCGGATCTCATACTCTTCAACAGATGTGATGGGATTGAGGATCTTGCCTCATATAAGAGAAATGTTAAGGCAATCAACCAGAAGGCCGATATTATATTTGAGGATCAGAACGGAGAGGTCGATGTGACACTTGACGAGGATCTTCCCTTCGACCTCAATCAGGATCCTATTGAGCTGAATAATTACGGGTATGGAATGTTTTATCTTGATGCACTCGATCATGTTGAGAGATATGAGGGCAAGAATGTGAGATTCACAGGAATGGTTCTAAAGCCTCAGGAGTTTCCTGAAAACCGGTTTGTTCCGGGCATGATGGCCATGACCTGCTGCGCTCAGGATATGCAGTTTCTGGGATTTGCCTGTGATTATGAAGGCTCAAAGGAGCTGAAGGAAAAAGACTGGGTAACAGTAACTGCCAGGGTAGTAAAGCAGTTTGTGCCTGAGTATAAGGGTGAGGGCCCTGTTCTTGAAGCGATAAGCGTTGAAAAAGCCAAAGAGCCTGAGAACAAGGTGATAGATTTTTCAAATCCTCAGCAGTGAGTTATAAGATGTGCCGGACAGACTTCCTGTCTCCAGACTCATAGGATTAAGAAGTACAAAAAAGGCTTTTGCCAATAAAAAATAATGAATCGTCCTTTTGAGACTGCCGCAAGCTTTACTACTTTGGGACGGGCCGGGGGATACAATATGTTTAATTACCTTCCAATACAATGGCTGTTTCTGTTTTTTTTCTACAGTTTTTTTGGTTGGTGCTTTGAATCGACATATGTCTCCATAATGGAGAAACATCTGGTAAACAGAGGGTTCATTCGTGGACCCTTTTTGCCGTTATATGGGTGCGGGGGCATAATGATGCTCATTGCTTCAAAACCATTCTACGACAATGTTCTGCTCGTATTTATAGCGGGGTGCATCGGAGCTACAGCGCTCGAGTATATAACCGGCGTTGTGATGGAGAAGCTTTTTGGAGTCAGATATTGGGATTACTCGCACAAAAAATTCAATTTTCAGGGACAGATCTGTTTAGAATCTACAATAGTGTGGGGAGTGTGTACCGTAGTTTTTACCCATTATATGCAGATTCCCATTGAAATGATAATAATGTCGATCCCATACAATATCATGACGGTTGTAGTGGTGATCGAGACGATCATATTCAGCGCAGATTTTGCCATTGCATTCAGAACGGCGCTGGATATCAGGGATGTGCTGATGTATATGGAAAGAGCCAAGTCAGAGATGGCGAGAATGCAGAAACGCCTCGACGTGCTTATCGCATTTAAGGGCGAGGATGTAAAGGAAGGTATCGGATCCAGAATGGGAGGGATCAACAACAGGATTGATGCTCTCAGCAATTCTCTGGAGTCCTCTTTTAACATTATCAAGCAAAAGATGGCAGTTGATCCCGGAGCATATGTGAGCAGGGCGAGAGATGAAGTAACAGAGCTTTACGCAAGGTATCGTGTCGTTATGTCCAGGTTCACTCCCGCACCGGTGAAGAGCATCTATACATGGTACAGAAACAGGACCATTGCCGGAAATCCCACAATGTCATCAACAATGTACAAAGCCAGCCTTGAAGAACTCAAGGAACGCACAAAGGAAAGCTGAAAAAGCTGGAATAAAAGCTGAAATAGAAGCTGGAATAGAAGCTGGAATAAAAGCTGAAATATAACCTGAAATAAAAACTGAAATAAAAGCAAATTAAAAGACCTCATGCCGGTGAGAGACATGAGGTCTTTTTATGTTTTATAATTATTATTCGGGCTTATGCCATCTTGTTAACGGCAAGAGCAAGTCTTGAAACCTTTCTTGAAGCGGTGTTCTTCTTGAATATACCCTTTGACTCAGCCTTGTCAATTGTTGATGTAGCTGAAAGAAGTGCCTTTGCAGCCTCTTCCTTGTTGCCTGCCTCGATAGCAGCTCTTACCTTCTTGATCTCTGTCTTGACAGAAGACTTGATCATCTGATTCTGCATAGCCTTTTTCTTGTTTACTAAAACTCTCTTCTTGGCGGATTTGATATTAGCCATAATTACCTCCGAAATGATCTGATTATTTATTTTATACGCTCGTGTGCGCATTAAGCCGGACACGGACAGTTAATGCCACATACGCTAGATATTTTAGATTAAATTGTGGAAACTGTCAATAGATTTTGCTATTATGATATAAGCGCCGTTACAATTCAGGTTACCATTCAGTGGTCAGCCAGGTCAGGACAGCCCGCCGCAAATGTAAGTCTGCCCAGGGTGACGCTCTCGCTCTGTGAAAAACGTAGCGGTACTAAGCGACCAAAGTACGGCCGCTAAGTACCGACGTTTTTCAAAGCACCCTGGCTCAGCCTTTCATTTGCTCTGGTCTATCCTGACCTGGCTGACCACTGAATGGTAACAAATTCGGGGTACAATTCAGCCTGCAGCCAGCCCGGGACTGGCCGTATATCATAATTTGCTTTTGACGGAGGTTTTAGCGTGGAACAGAGTAGGATAAGAAATTTTTGTATTGTTGCCCATATTGATCATGGCAAGTCAACACTGGCTGACAGGATGATTGAGAAGACAGGAGTGCTGACGCTTCGTGAGATGCAGAATCAGGTTCTGGACAACATGGATATAGAGAGGGAGAGAGGGATCACCATCAAGTCACAGGCAGTAAGGATGATCTACAAGGCAAGTGACGGCAATGAGTATACCTTCAATATGATAGATACTCCCGGTCATGTGGATTTTGGATATGAGGTATCAAGAAGTCTTGCTGCCTGCGATGGCGCTATACTGGTGGTAGATGCCACTCAGGGTGTTGAGGCGCAGACCCTGGCAAACGTGTATATGGCACTTGACCATGACCTTGATGTCTTTCCGGTCATCAACAAGATTGATCTTCCAAGCGCCATGCCTCAGGAGGCCAAGGATGAGATAGAGGATGTGATAGGGATTGAGGCTCAGGATGCGCCTCTTATTTCAGCCAAGAACGGTATAGGCATTGAGGATGTGCTTGAGGCGGTGGTTAAAAAGATTCCTGCACCAAACGGAGATCCTAAGGAGCCATTAAAAGCACTTATTTTTGACAGCATATATGACTCTTACCGCGGTGTTATAGTATTTGTCCGGGTTTTTGACGGCGAAGTAAAAAAGGGAATGAAGGTCCGCTTTATGGCAACGTCTGCTGAGGCTGAGGTGGTTGAGGTTGGATATTTTGGCCCCGGAAGGTTCATACCAAGTGATGAACTGTCTGCAGGAGATGTCGGCTACTTCACAGCCGCCATCAAGAATATCCAGGACACAAGAGTAGGCGATACCGTGACAGATTCAGAGAAGCCCTGTAAAGAGGCCCTTCCCGGTTACAAGAAGGTAATGCCTATGGTTTACTGCGGGCTTTATCCGGCTGACTCGGCCCATTATTCAGATCTTCGTGATGCTCTCGAAAAGCTGCAGCTCAATGACGCTTCTTTATTCTACGAGCCGGAGACCTCACAGGCTCTTGGCTTTGGCTTCAGGGCAGGCTTCCTTGGCCTTCTTCATCTGGAGGTCGTCCAGGAGAGACTTGAGAGAGAGTATGACCTTAACCTTGTCACCACCGCTCCTTCTGTAGTCTACAAGGTGCACAAGACGGACGGAGAAGTCTTTGATCTGACCAATCCGACCAACCTTCCGGACCCTTCTGAGATTGAATATATGGAGGAGCCCATCGTAAATGGCGAGATCATGGTCACTACCGACTATGTCGGAGCCATCATGCAGCTGTGTCAGGAGAGGAGGGGCAAGTATCTCTCCACTGACTACATCGAGCAGACAAGGGCAATACTGAAATATGAGCTGCCCTTAAATGAGATAATCTATGACTTCTTTGATGCTCTTAAGTCCAGATCAAGGGGCTATGCTTCCTTTGACTACGAGCTCAAGGGATATGAAAAGTCTGATCTTGTTAAGCTTGACATACTGATCAACAGGGAGGAGGTCGACGCTCTTTCCTTCATTGTCCACAAGGATGGGGCATATGAGCGCGGCCGCAAGATGTGTGAGAAGCTGAAGGAGGAGATCCCAAGGCATCTGTTTGAAATACCGATCCAGGCTTCTGTCGGAGGCAAGGTTATCGCCCGCGAGACAGTAAAGGCCTACAGAAAGGATGTGCTTGCCAAGTGCTACGGCGGTGACATCACGCGTAAGAAAAAGCTCCTGGAGAAGCAGAAAGAGGGCAAAAAGAAAATGCGTCAGATCGGTAACGTAGAGGTGCCCCAGTCCGCCTTTTTAAGTGTCCTGAAGCTTGATAACACAGACTGAAGCGGACAGAGATCTATGAAGGATAATTTATCTGTCTATGTACATATACCCTTCTGTAAGAGAAAATGTCTTTACTGCGATTTTCTTTCCTATTGTCCCGGGGAAGGTGAGGTGAACCGCTACTTTGATGCTTTGGAAAAAGAAATCAGGCTCTCCTGCAAAAGCTTTAGTGATTACAGTGTAAAGACGATTTTCTTCGGAGGTGGAACACCATCTTTTCCGGACGAAAGATATGTCTGCAGGATTCTGGATGTTCTGAGAAGTTGTTTTGAGGTTGATGAGGAAGCGGAGATAAGCATTGAGGTCAATCCGGCGTCTGCGATCAGGGAAAAGCTGAAGGCATACCGTGAGGCCGGATTTAACAGGATCAGCATTGGAGTTCAGTCCTTCAATGATAAAGAGCTGAAGGCCATCGGAAGACTTCATGATTCCGAAGCTGCAGTAACAACCTTTTACGAGGCAAGAGACATTGGATTCAAGAATATAAATATAGATCTTATGAGCGCACTTCCGGGGCAAAGTGCGGACTCTTATCTTTCAACACTAAAAAGAGCAGCTGAGCTTAAACCCGAGCATATTTCCGCTTACAGCCTTATCATTGAAGAGGGGACGCCTTTTTATGATATGAAGCTGAACCTTCCTGATGAAGAAGATGACAGACTGATGTACCATGAGACCGGGCGCTTTCTCGCCGCACATGGCTACAACAGGTACGAGATATCAAATTATGCTCTTCCGGGATTTGAGTGCCGTCACAATAAGGTTTACTGGCAGAGAGGTAACTACGTGGGCTTTGGCCCCGGCGCCGCCTCAATGACTGAAAATATCCGCCGAAGCAATACAGGTGACGTCAACAGGTACCTTGAAGAGCTTTCAGCTATTTCCGTCTCTTCAATATCCGAACTTAAGGAGGAAGCTTCTCCTGACATCGGACTGCCTGTATGGGAAAACACAGAGCACCTGAATACCGCATCTCAGATGGAAGAGTTCATGTTCCTGGGGCTTCGCCTTACTGAAGGCATCAGCACCGCAGAATTTGAAAGACAGTTTGGAAAGTCCGTATTCGAGGTGTACGGACCTGTGATAAAAAAATACGAGTCAATGGGACTGTTATACCAATACGTCAAAAGCACCACTTCCGGAAAGGAGCGCTACCTTTCCCTGACCGAGAGGGGCCTTGACGTCAGCAACACGGTAATGGCCGATTTCCTGTTCTGACCATAGACTTCTTTTGCAAATTGCACAGCCTGAGCTGGCCCGGCGAGCTTTTGTCGGGCAGATCATTAATATATAGGAGGATTCATGATGAACTACAATTTTTTTGCGCTGATTTCGAGAATGAAGTATATCGAGCGATGGGCCCTGATGAGAAATACAAGACCGGAAAATCTCTGTGAGCACTCAATGGAGGTTGCCATGATCGCCCATGCCCTGTGCACGATCGGCAATGTGCGATACGGTAAAATTCTGGATGCCAATAAGGCTGCGCTCATAGGTCTTTATCATGATGCCTCTGAGATCATTACAGGAGATATGCCCACTCCGGTAAAGTATTTCAACAAAGACCTGAAGCATGCCTACAAAGAGGTGGAGGCAATCGCAGATGACAAGCTTCTTGACAAGCTTCCCGAGGATCTTCGCCCGTCCTTTGAAGAAATCTTTAAGGCAACAGATGATGAGAATGAGGTTTACATGAGAAAGCTCGTAAAAGCAGCAGACAAGCTCTCGGCACTTATCAAATGTATAGGTGAGATCAACGCCGGCAATTCCGAATTCAGGACCGCAAAGGAGAGCACCGGCAAGTCGATCCGCAGCATGTACCAGGAACTCCCCGAGGTTCTCGACTTTGTAAACGAATTCCTCTCATCCTACGGGAGCACCCTCGACGAACTGACCTGATTCCAAAAAGGTGGCGGCAGTCCGCCATGTAAGGCTGTCGCTGCCGGAATTATGGCAGTATTCCACAATGTAATGATGCCGCTTCCGGAAACTGCGGTGGTATTCTGCGATAAAATGATGTCGCTGCCCAAAGCTTTTCCGTCCGGATCCGGCTTGTGGCGGGCAACTCATTTGATGCAGCAAACAAAAATACGGTGTGACTGATAACCAAATCCCGGTTACCGGACACACCGTTTTATTTTTTTGCAATGCCCGGTCAGGTTATTGAGCCAAATATAAAAGCGCAGGATGCTCAGGTGCATCTTGCGCTTTTACTGGTTACTTAGTTCACAGTTATCAGCGTGGATATTGAATCCTTCAGTGAAGCCTCATCGCTGTCCATCGGTACCACGAGGATGGCGGTATCGGAGGATTGTGCGGAAGCAGCTTCGCTTCCTGATGAGACAGCCATTATCTTTACATTTTTGAAGTTTGGTCTAAGACTCAGATATTGGAGAGTATTCTCTGCTGTCATTTTCTGGATATCGAGATCAAGTATGACCACTTTGACAGACTCGCCGTACTGGCTTATCATGTTCAGCACAGCCCGGCCGGATTTGGCTCTCACCAGATTGTAGTCCTTTTTAAGGAAATCAAGCCTGTCCATAAAACCTAGATGCGAGTCGGTTACACCTACTATAATGGCCGGTCTTTCATCCGGAAGCGCTTCATAGGTCTTCCATTCTGCAAAACAGTTTCTTCCTCTTATCTTGCATTCATACAGAGCATCGTCTGCCATGGAAAAGAGCTTGTCAAAACCGGTACCGAAGTTGTCGACCACAATGCCGATACTGCAGGTGAATTCCCAACCTCCGGGAACCTTGATCGATGAGATGTTCTTCTGTATTCTGCGGCAGGTGGCATCAAGCTTGTTGGCGGAATTGATTCCCTTCATGACAACCAGGAATTCGTCGCCGCCGTTTCTTGCAATAATGTCATCAACTCTGAAGGAATCACGAAGAGCAAGTCCAATGCCGGCAAGAACAACGTCGCCCGCCTTGTGTCCAAGCAGGTCATTGACGTTTTTGAATTTATCGGCATCGATTGAAAGAACCGCACAGGACTCGCTTGGATTTTTCTGTGCAAAGTATTCAGCGACAGCCTTCTGTGCAGCTCCCTTATTGAGAAGGCCCGTAAGCTTGTCGTGTGAGCTCTCGGTTGTCAGGGCGAAATTGTTGAGTGCCTGTGCACATCTGATCTGACAAACAAACAGAGCACAGAGAAGAACTATCGGGTATGATATGAAAAGATTGATAAGATCATTTGCAAGGTGCACCCTTGACTTAAAGGAGAGCAGCAGTATCAGATTCAGAGTATACAGTATGGAAATTATGGTGATATATTCCGTAAACCTATCTGTGTAAAAGAAAACAAGCAGAATGATCAGCAGCAGAAACCACCTTGACGGCGAATTCGAAAATGCAATGGTGTCATTCAGGATCAGCTGCATATAGAAAATAAAATAGAAAATGATACATTCGCCGTTGAGCGAACGTTCCTCTATATGGACTTTTTTCTGAGAATTTCTGAAGAGAATATAGATGACAAGCAGTGGTATAAAGACCAGCGGAATCACAAAATTATCAAAACGCATGCCAAAAAGAAAAGATACCAGCACCGTAAAAACATAGAGAATCGGCAGCGCAAAGATAACGATATCAAGTACACTCTGATTGTTGGATGCGATATTATCTCCGAATTTGCTAAAGAAAATCCCCTGATTACTATCTAAAGTCCGAATATTTGTCTCAATAGATTTTCGAATTTTATTCATAAACCCACCCGCTTCGATAATTAAATGATTACATTCTAATAATACCATTTTTATGTGCCGACGTGGTAACATAAAATAGAAAAAGTTACAATTAAGCGATAATCCTGCTACAATTCAGCTGACAGCCAGCCGGGGCAGGCCAGAGCAAGTGAAAGGCTGAGCCGGGGTGCCTTGAAAAACGTCGGCACTTAGCGCACGTACTTTGGGCGCTTAGTACCGCTACGTTTTTCACGGAGCGAAAGCGTCACCCCGGGCAGACTTACACTTGCGGCGGCCTGCTCCGGCTGGCTGGCAACTGAATTGTTAACTATCCGATTGATTTTTTGTCGGTTTAGCATAATAATGGTAATAGTGTTGTGTTTGAGGAGAATTGTATGCTGTTTATTAAAAGCGAAGAGCTAAAACCGGGAATGCGTCTGGCAAAGCCAATATATAACAAAAAGGGAGTTCTCCTCTATGACCGTGCTGCGGTGCTTAGGGATGAAAAGTCAATTGAAAATATAAAGAGCTTTGGCCTGATCGGACTTTTTATACTTGAACCTGCTGAGCCGGTTCCGCCGATGACTCAGGATGATCTTGATTTCGAACAGTTTCAGACTGTGGTGTACAATGAGATAATGGAAGAGCTGCAAAAGATCATCGACAAGAGAAAGCAGGACAAGTTTCCTTTTATCTGTGCAAAAATCATCAAGAAATACGGAAACCTCCGGAAAAAGATAACATTCCAGCAGTCCCTCAGAAGTACTGAGGACTACATATACAAGCACTCACTTAATGTTGCAATTCTTTCTGCAATGATCACCCACACAATGAATGTCCCGCTCTCCGATCAGAATGAGGTGGTAATGGCATCGGTGATACATGACATCGGAAAGCTGACCCTTCCGCCTGAGTATCAGTCAAGGAAGCTTAAACAGTCCTATGACAGGGCGCTGGTGGACGAGCATGAGCAGGAAGGCTACAAGATCATAGAATATGCCTTTGCTTCTCTGCCTAATTTAAGGAGGGTCTGCAACCAGGCCAGGAAGATATTGCTTGACTTTGATGAAGGTATTATTTCGCAGAATCGCAAGATGTTCATGGCGGCCAGGGTGCTGACGGTTGCCGGGTATTATGACAGAGAAACTGCTGTGAGACTTGATGAGTCGCCGGTCTCTGAAATTGTTGTGATAAAGACGATGATGGAGCACAGCGAAGTCTTTGACCCGAAGGTTGTAAAGGCGCTTATAGATTCACTGAATATCCTGGTTCCGGGCATCAGTGTTGTGTTAAACAACGGGGAAAAGGCGCTTGTACTAAGGATAAATGAGTATGATTTCTTAAGACCCACGGTCCTTAGCTTTACGGACAATTCGATCATAGATCTTTCAAACCGCCGCACTTATGGCAAGCTGGAGATTGTTGATATAATGAAGACTATGGACAACCGCTACGTGATGGATGTCTCCAGGGTCAAGGCCATGGGCATAAACGTAGAGGAACCGGAATATATATAAAAAGAGGTTTAATAGATATGTCGCGGATAGAAGATATTCTTAAGGAAGCAAAGGAGAGGGGAGCGTCAGATGTTCACATCACAGTCGGACTTCCTCCCAAGGTAAGAGTTCATGGCAAGCTTGTTCCGCTTGAGAGCTACGGCAAGCTCCTGCCGCCGGACACCAGGGAAATTGCATCAGAGATCATGAGCGAAAGACAACAGCAGCTTCTTGAGCAGAACGGGCAGCACGATATGTCTTTTTCAATCCGCGGTGTAGGAAGATACAGGGTAAATGTATTCAGGCAGAGGGGCTCGATCGCAATGGCTTTCCGTATTGTGGCAACTGAGATACCAAGCTCTCAGGAGCTGGGCATCCCTGACACTGTCATGGATCTTTATCAGAAAAAGAGAGGTCTTGTTCTTGTAACAGGACCGACCGGTTCAGGAAAATCAACCACGCTGGCGTCCATTATCGACAAGATAAACAACAACCGGGATGCTCATGTAATCACTCTTGAGGACCCAATTGAGTTTACATATCAGCACAGGCTTTCGATAGTTAACCAGAGGGAGATAGGAACAGACTCCAACAGCTATGCAAGCGCGCTCAGAGCTGCTCTTCGTGAGGACCCTGACGTAATCCTCGTGGGAGAGATGAGGGACCTTGAGACAATAAGTACAGCCATCACAGCAGCTGAGACCGGCCATCTTGTTCTTTCCACTGTTCATACTATCGGAGCTTCCAACACGGTGGACAGGCTTATCGATGTATTTCCGTCACATCAGCAGCAGCAGATCAGGATACAGCTTGCAGGTGTTCTTGAGGCAGTAATCTGTCAGCAGCTGATCCCGGCAGTTGATGGTATATCCAGACTGGCAGCATTTGAGGTACTTCATATCAACTCCGCGGTCAGAAATCTGATCAGAGAGGGAAAGTCACATCAGCTCATCACCTACATGCAGACCTACAGAAAGCAGGGCATGATAACAATGGATGAGGCAATCCTCGAGCTGTACAGGGCACAGAAGATCACAAGAGAGGCGGCACTTCAATTTGCGCAGGATCCTGATATTATGCAGAACAAGATGCTGAGGTGAGCAGGTTATTTTGAATAAGATGCTGAGGTGAGCGGGGGATTCGGAATAAGATACTTAGGTGAGCAGGTTATTTTGAATAAGATGCTGAAGTGAGCGGGGTATGCAGAATAAGAAGCTGAGATATGTAAGATAAGGAGCCGGTTACCGGTGTTGTTCGGTCTTTGGGTGCCTGCGTAAGCTGCATCTGACCGGAATAAGTCAGATTTAAACTGATGTTAACTAAGGAGTGACAATATGAGCCTGTATGATCTGCCAATTGATAAGAGACTACTTGAGAGGATAAATCCTGTTTTTAATACGGCCAAGATGACTTTGTTTCATTTGGCATCAGCGGGAGATAAGGATGCGATAGCTATTTCTGACAAGCTTGGGCTCACACTGGAAAGCACCCAGGATGAGACCTCCATGGAAGAGCTTCTGAACAATGCTGTCTCGCTTGAGATCCGTTTTCGTACCATGGGAGAGATGGCATTAAAGTCAGGCTTTCCGACTATTGTTGATCTGCCCTGTGGGTACACCCCGCGAGCAATTGAGTTTTCACGCCTCGGTAAAAGCTTTGTCGGGCTTGATCTTCCGGCAGCTGTTTCTGAGGGAACTCCCATAATCACCTCGATGATTGATGAGGACAAACGGGGGCTGGTCCGCTTTGACGAAGTTGATGCCACCAACTACGAATCTCTCAAAAAAGTATTTGATGAGATTCCGGGTGAAGTCTGCATCACTACAGAGGGGCTTCTGATGTATTTCACTGATTCAGAGACCGGTGAGCTTTGTGACAACATGAGGCGCATCCTTCTTGATCATGGCGGATGCTGGCTTCTTGCCGACGTTGAGACAGTATTTCAGACAATCCTGAATGCACAGGCAATGTTAGGTGACAGGTTTATGGAGGTTCTGGTCAAGGGAAAAGAGAGGGCGCAGAACAGATCAGATGTTGTTGTGAGTGCCAGGACCCTTGTAGTTAATCCCGACAAGCCTGAAGAGAATATGAAAAAAGCAATGGAGTTTCTTGCAGAGCATGGACTTAAGGCTGAGAGGCTAATAGTCGCTGATTACGCTCCGGAGCTTTTAAGTTTTGGGCAGATTACGCCGCAGCAGGCCGGGGCAATCAGGCAGGCAATGAAAAAATATGCCTATTGGAAGATCACGCCGATAGAAGCGACCGAGCTTGACACAAAGGCGGCGCGGGCAGACAACTTTGACCTTAAGGCGGAGTTTTCAACGGACAGGCTTGTGCTTCATCTCCAGGGAAGGCTTGATACCCTCTCATCACCAGGATTTCTTGCCTTCTACGAAAAGACAGTCGGATATTATCCGATAGTGGAGGTCTATGTGGACTGCTCCGACCTTGAGTATATTTCTTCGGCAGGACTTAGAGTACTTCTTATTATGCAGAAGCAGTGCAAGCGCGGCGTGACACTTCAGAACATAAACAATGGTGTCAGAGAAATTCTGGAACAGACAGGTTTTGACACCATCCTCGGTATAGAGTAAAAGAGTGGCGCCGCCGGCAAATGTTTTTTAGGTGTTAGTTGGAAAATGGGTCGGTATCAATATCTTAAGTAATGCAGTTCTCTATGGCAAAGTGAGGTGATTGATTTGATATCATTGTTGATTTCTTTTGCGGTTTTGATTGCTGGATTTTTTACCTATGGTAAACTTGTGGATAATGTCTTTGGACCGGATGACAGACAGACACCTGCTTTCAGGCTAAATGACGGGGTGGATTTTGTTCCGCTGAAGACCGGAAAAGCCTTTTTGGTACAGCTTTTGAACATAGCGGGAACCGGACCGATTTTTGGTGCACTGATGGGAGCGTGCTTTGGCCCGATAGTCTTTCTCTGGATCGTCTTTGGCTCGATTCTCGGGGGCGCCGTTCATGATTATATGGTTGGCATGATCTCTGAGAGAAATGATGGAAAGTCAATTGCCGAGCTGTCGGGAATTTATCTTGGCAGCGGAGCAAAGTGGGGGATGAGAGTCTTTTCCGTTGTGCTCCTTTTGCTGACGGGAACCGTGTTTGTAACAAGCCCTGCTGCATTGCTGGCAAGACTGACAGGTGACAGCCTTGGAGTAACCTTCTGGGTAGTTGTGATACTTGTCTATTATATTATGGCAACGCTGCTTCCTATAGATAAGATCATCGGAAAACTGTATCCGATCTTTGGATTCGTTCTTCTGGCTATGGCGGTCGGTATCTACGTGGGAATCGTCAAGGGCGGATATCAGATTCCGGAGATAAGGCTTGAGAACCTTCATCCGGACGGACTTCCGGTCTGGCCATATATGTTTGTTACGGTTGCATGCGGTGCTATATCGGGCTTTCATGCCACACAGTCACCAATGATCTCCAAGTGCATCAGCTCCGAACGCGAGGGCAGAAAGATTTTTTACGGGGCAATGCTTACTGAATCTGTGATTGCACTTATCTGGGCAGCAGGCGGTGTCGCCTATTACGGCACCACAAAGGAGCTGGGAAGCGCCCTGACCGACATGGGACAGTCCGGGGTCGTATATGACATATCGACAGGAATGCTTGGAACTATCGGAGCGATGCTTGCGCTCATTGGAGTTATTGCCTGTCCCATAACATCCGGGGATACGGCTTTCAGGAGTGCAAGGCTTATACTCAGCGAGATTACAGGGCTGGATCAGAAGCCAATAAAGAACCGCCTGATAATAACGCTTCCGCTTCTCGGAGCAGGAGCCCTGCTTACACAGCTTGACTTCAATGTTCTCTGGCGATACTTTTCCTGGAGCAACCAGACACTGGCCATGATAAGCCTGTTCGTTGCAACAGCCTATCTTATAAAACATGCAGGGAACAAGCTTTACAGCCTGATCACGGCACTTCCGCGAACCTTTATGTCCGCAGTTTCCATGACTTATATCCTCATGGCAAAAGAGGGACTGAGGATCAGCTCAGCTATCGCATATCCTGTTGGCATATGCTTTGCGGGTTTATGCTTCGGAATATACCTGAGGGCACTTATGAAAGCAATGAAGAAACAGTAAGAAGTGTTTTTATGCTGACAATAAGGG
>JAILJR010000084.1 GCA_024694565.1 Butyrivibrio sp.
TACGCCCTGTGCACCTGCGAATACCTGGAGGGATACCAGATCCTTATCCAGTTTGATAACGTTCGCGTAACTGTCACCTACCAGTGCAAGGTCGCCGTTCTTGACGCCCGGAGCACGTACGGTTACTACGTTACCGACTATCGATTCTATTTTTGTATAAACTTTTTGCATATTACTTCGACCTCCTACTCAACGACCTTTGCCATGTAAAAGTCTGAGATCTTTTTCTCCTGCGCTTCGAATTCAGGTGTCTCGAAGTGTGTTCCATGCCAGTCGAGGAATTCCTGTCTGAGCTGGTTGAAGAACGCACGGATCTCTCTCTTGTCTGTGATATCGTATTTCTTCATCAACGCATCATAGAGCCTGCCGAATTCCCTGCGCTGTCTTGCAGGTGAGCAGGCCTCATCGATAGGATCGAAGGAGTTCTGCTGCAGATATACAGCATCCAGAAGTTCGCCCTTCTGATATGTAATGTAGTCTTCACTGGAGGTACCTTCCTCACCGACTACCTTCATCATCTGGCCTACTTCAGTACTCCTGATGAGGATTGCTCTAGCCCTGTTTACAAGATCCATGTCTACAACGCCCTTGTACTTTGACCAGGAATCAACCGGATGGATAGCAGGGTACTTACGGGCATCGGAACGTTCTCTTGCAAGACCGTGGAATGCTCCTACTACTTTCAGTGTAGCCTGTGTTACAGGTTCTTCGAAGTTACCACCAGCCGGTGATACTGTTCCTCCGATAGTGATCGATGCCTTGCTGCCGTCATGCAGGCGGACAACGCCGGCTCTCTCGTAGAAAGCAGCAATTGTAGATTCGAGGTAAGCCGGGAAAGCTTCCTCGCCCGGGATTTCCTCAAGACGTCCTGACATCTCACGCATCGCCTGAGCCCAGCGGCTTGTAGAGTCAGCAAGCAGCAGTACGTCGAGTCCCATCTGTCTGTAGTACTCAGCCAGTGTTACTGCGGTGTAGCAGGAAGCTTCACGGGCAGCTACCGGCATTGACGATGTGTTGCAGATGATGATTGTTCTTTCCATCAGTGAACGGCCTGTCTTAGGGTCTTCCAGTTCAGGGAACTCTTTGAGTACTTCTACTACCTCGCCGGCACGCTCTCCGCAAGCAGCTACGATTACTACGTCTGCTTCGGAGTTCTTAGCCTGCATGTGCTGAAGTACTGTCTTACCGGCTCCGAAAGGTCCCGGTGTACAGAATGTTCCGCCCTTAGCTACCGGGAGGAATGAATCGATACAGCGGATCTTGGTTACGAGCGGTTCGGATGGACGAAGCTTTTCAGCATAGCACTTAACTGCCTGCTTGATAGGCTGTGTGAAGACCATTGACAGGTCTTTGGTTTCGCCCTTGTTATTTTCAATTGTGCAAATTGTGGAGCGGACGTTGTATGCGCCCTCTTCTTTGATTGACTTTACTGTCCAGGAACCTTTCAGTGTAAACGGCACCATGATGTGGTGTGTGAAAAGTCCTTCCGGAACAGTTCCTACGGTATCTCCTGCCTTGACTTCGTCTCCAATCTGAACTGTCGGAGTGAAATCCCAGTCGCGATCAGGAATCGCGTCAAGATATACTCCTCTGTCCAGGAAGAAACCGCACTGTTCTGCAAGTGCAGGAAGCGGGTTCTGCAGACCGTCATATACCTGTGTCAGCAGTCCCGGTCCCAGATCTACGCTCATCAGCTCGCCGGTGAATTCTACTTCGTCACCGACTTTGATGCCGTTGGTCATCTCGTAGATCTGCATACTTACTTCCCCGTTGTTGATACGGATTACCTCTCCTTTGAGGCGCTTGTCGTCAACGAGGATGTAACCGACTTCATTCTTGCGAACGGAGCCATCGAAATCGACTTTGATAAGATTTCCGTTGACTCCGGCTACATATCCTGTTTGTGTTTTCATAAAACTCTCCTGTTAAATTCCGAGCGGAGCTCTCTTTTGCGCTGGCGCGTATGAGACGGAGCGAGAGATTTCAGCCCTCTCACCACTCGGCTACAAACTGTATACGCGCTGCTGTATTCCATCGAAAAGAGACTTGAATTCAGCCTGGCCTTTCGTCTGCTCGAAGCAGTTAAGTCTCTCGAGCAGTTTCAACTTGATCGCATATCCGAACAGCACATAGTCGTCAAACATATGCAGTCCGACCAGTGAGTCAAGATTATCGAACTCGTAGTCCAGCAGAATTTTTTCTGCTTCCAGCGGGTTCTTGGCAGACAGTGCGGACGCAACTACCTGTGAGATGAAACCGTCTTTATCATATGCAGATGAATAACTCTTGCCGAGATTCAGGCTGCGCTGATAACTCAGTTCCTTCTGGAGCATTCCGTAGAATTTTGCCCACTCGTCTACCAGAGGTCCTTCTGTGGATGAAAGAGTCAGGTTCTTAAGAAGTTCATAATCAGAGTCACTCACATTTGACTGGCAACAGTGCAGGAATTCGCCATATGTCATAGGCATATCCCCGTCTGTTCTTAGTTCAGGCAGGCTTGCTATCAGATAATAATATGAAGCCATACTGTGCCTCCTTTTTTACTGGAAGTCCAGATTTCTGAAGTATGGCATCAGCATCTCCATGATTCCGTCATCTGAACAGTCAAAATAGCCGGATCCGTCTTTGGTTGCAAGACGGAAGCCCTGGGCAACGTTCTTAGTAGGTCTGATTTCCAGGCCTTTCTTGATCTCGTCAGCCAGTTCAGCTTTGAGCGTATCTGTTACTTCAGATACTTCAGCCGCATAGTCTGCAACATTTTCGCCGGCAACAGCCGCACGGATCAGCTTGCCAAGTCCCTCGCCTGAAAGCTCTTTGCGAATATCGGCCGAAAGGATTTTTTCGAATTCTCCCTGGATCTCTGTCTTGAATGCAAGAACAGCATCACGCTTAGCCTGCTCAGCACTGACTGCAGCACTTTCTTTGAGGATTGCGATTTCCTTCTCAGCAGCATCTTTAAACTGCTGTGCCTCAGCCTTTGCCCCGGCTACCAGTGAATCGGCCTTTTTCTTTGCTTCAGCGATGATAGATTCAGCTTCAGCATTTGCCGCCTCTATCCCTTCCTTACGGATAGAGGTAACCAGGTCTTGAATCTGTAATTCCATAGGCACCTCCTATTTCTGGAACAATAACTTTCATCATCGAAAACTAATACTGGATATACATAAGCTGCCTGATCATCTGCAAGCTTCCAACGCGGAAAACAGCAACTGATCAAAGCAGCTCTCAGATTTCAATATCCGCCTTCGACATGCACAATACTTCCTTCCTTTTGCACTTTATGTGGTTATTCACCAGCCCCGCGTTCCGTCCCTCAAGGCTGGCCGACAACTTGAAAAACCTGCAAAAGAGCAAATTTCTAGATATAGTTATTATAGTATCTGGTTGGGTGTGCTTCAAACAAAACAATTAAAATGCAAAAAAATGGACTAATTTCCTTTGAAATCTAGCCATCTTTGAGTTTGTTAATAAAATATCAAAATTCAAAAATACAATCGAACCACGGTCTATACATCAGTCAATACCATAAAAATAAGCGTTTTTCAGTCAATTGGAGTATCTTTCGGTCATTTTTAAAAAAACAAAAAAACAAAAAAAGAGCCACTTTTGCGACTCTGAAAAACAACAATCTGACATATTAACGTTAAAAAAATGTCAGCCGTCCGCATTTTTGCTACTTTATTGTCAGAAAATGCAAAAAAGCATTCTCTGTTGCCCTGGCCTGTCTCTCCAATGAGAGTAGTGTTCCGGCCCGCGGCAGTCTCGCACCAGGGTCCGATCAGTCAAAAATAAACAGACCTGATGCAAGGAATGTGGTGATAACCATTGCAGCCGCTACAATGATAGCCATGATTTTGGCACCTGTGTTCAGGCGCTTTCTCTGTTCTTCATACTGCTGCATTGTCTTATGCTCCTGTGCTCTTCCGGAATTATTGCTCTTGCTGTATTTATTAGCCATTGTGTCCTCACTTGTTACTGTTGTTCAGATTAAAAAAATATGTCTTACGATTGTCAGTTACTTAATATATGTCTGCTGATCCGCCGGTTTCAATAATTTGATTCAATGTGCCGCAGACCGCTGTTATTTGTGATATGCTTCCCCGGCATTTATCTTAAACGCTCTGTAGATCTGCTCGAGCAGAACGACTCTCGCCAGCTGATGCGGCAGAGTGATGCGTCCGAAGCTGAATCTGAAGTCTGCCCTTTTCTTCACTTCATCTGACAGGCCGAGACTTCCTCCTATTATAAAGCTGATTCTCGAATTGTTAAATGAAATATCTGTGATTTTCCGGGCGAGTTCCTCCGAGGACAGTTCTTTGCCCTGGATATCCAGCGCGACAACATAGTCGCTGCTTCCGATTTTACCCAGAATCTCGCGCCCTTCAGCATCGATGACATTGCGCTCATCTGCAGCCGAAGCATTTGCAGGCAGCTTTGCCTCTTTGACCTCAATCACCTCCGGACTGCAGTAACCCCTCAGTCTCTTGAGGTATTCAGCATACGCCGCATCCCAGTATTTTTCTTTTGATTTGCCTACACAGATTATTTTGATATTCAGCATATTCTATCGTTACATCGTCTGCAAGTATCATTAATTATTTCAGATATTATTAGTAATTGATTCATAGTATAATTACTTTCATCAAAATCAGTCATGGATCCCCTTGCAGGTCAGGGCGTTTGACAATTCAGAATTATATACTGACTGACTGATCAGCACAAGTTTTCATGGAGCATACTGCAGCCGCAATGCGTGCCCGTTACCGGATATGACGCGATTGATGCAGGCGCTCGTGCGTAGCAGTCATAAAGCCAGATGATAATAGAGAATAATAGATAATAGATAATAGATAATAGATAATAGAGAATAATAGAGGATAGAATTAATGAAGAAACAAGCTCTTGTAGGTATGAGCGGCGGTGTTGACTCCAGTGTCGCTGCATATCTTGTGCGCGAGGCAGGCTATGATGTAACCGGCGCTACAATGAGATTATTTGATAATGAGACTATCGGCATCACGGACAAAACGTGCTGCTCACTTTCCAGCATCGAGGATGCCTGCGCGGTCGCCAACAAGCTCGGTATAGGCTATGTTGTGTATGATATGAGGCCGGATTTCAGACGCGAAGTTATTGACCGCTTTGTCAGCGCGTATGAACACGGAGCTACACCTAATCCTTGTGTAGCCTGCAACAAATACCTGAAATTCGACAGGCTGTACGAACTGAGCGCGAGTGATCTTCTCGAGTCACATGAAGGCAGCACAGGTAATAAATCAACCGAATTTGATGCAGATCGTTCTGCCGGCAGTGCAGACAGTCTTGATGACAGGCCGCCACTCAGCATTGCTACCGGCCATTATGCGGTTATCGAAAAATCTCCTTCCGGGAGATTTATGCTTCGCAAAGGTGCCGATCCGGGCAAAGATCAGAGCTACTTCCTATACGATCTGACGCAGGAGCAGCTATCCCGCACGCTTTTCCCGCTTGGATCCATGACCAAGCCTGAGGTCAGAGAAATCGCCGAATCACTCGGTCTGGTTACGGCTAAGAAGCGCGAAAGCCAGGATATCTGCTTTGTTCCCGGTGGCGACTATGCGTCATTCATATGCGGGTACACCGGCCGCAATTATCCGCCGGGCAACTTTGTCAGCACAGACGGAAGCGTAATGGGACGGCACAAAGGCATCATCAACTACACAGTCGGCCAGCGCAAAGGCCTTGGT
The DNA here is from genome assembly GCA_024694565.1 of Butyrivibrio sp. GTDB lineage: Bacteria > Bacillota > Clostridia > Lachnospirales > Lachnospiraceae > Butyrivibrio. The sequence goes on from JAILJR010000084.1 coordinate 5,727, forward strand.
CTGGCGCTGAAGAAGCCGGCATATGTTCTCAGGCTGGATACCGAGAATAACCAGGTTGTTCTCGGAGACAACGAAGAATTATTCACAAGAGAACTGATTTGCGAAGACTTCAACTGGGTTTCAATGGCAGTTCCGCAGAGCGATATCCGTGCGTCAGCCAGAATCCGCTACAGGCATCACGAAGCTCCGGCGGTCATTATTCCGCTTTCCGAGACATCAGCCAGAATTGTATTCGATGTCCTTCAGATCTCTG
>JAILJR010000057.1 GCA_024694565.1 Butyrivibrio sp.
TGAAAACCTGAACGTTTGTGACTACAGCAAGGATTTCCTTGAATTTGTGGGGCGTGCCAAGCTTACCAATCTCGAGCAGATCGTACCCTGGCAGGATCTCATCAATCTCAAGAATATATTATTCGGCACTGACAAGGGGTCTCCATCCTTAAGCTGCTTCCGAATAAAGACCAAGAAGGGCGATCTCTCATGGTTTGCCGCAACACTCGAAAAGCAGGGTGAATTTGGCGAGAGCATCAGAATGGAGCTCAATGATATCCAGTCTCTTAAGACCGATTACTCAGACGGTCATTTCGACAAGATGACAGGACTCTACAACAAAAGCACCATAATAGACTACGCAAATGATCTTATGCATGAGTCTCCCACAAAGCACTTCTACTTTTTCCTGATGGATATCGACAATTTCAAATCCGTAAACGACACCTACGGCCACATGAGAGGCGACGAGGTTATTATTGATGTTGCTCATACTGCCCAGGAGATCATAGGCGACAAAGGAGTTATCGGGCGCATCGGCGGAGATGAATTCATGCTGGTGCTTGAAAAAATAGACAATGAGCCACGGCTGCGTGAAATCCTCAGAGATATCCGATACACCATACGTGATAAATACCAGGATGAGAGCAACAATAAAACCATTTCCGTCTCCATGGGCGGGGCACTCTTCCCCGATTTTGCCAAGGACTATGAGAGCATGTTCCAGCTGGCTGACAAGATGCTGTATCTTGCCAAAACCAAGGGAAAGGATCGCTACATTATTTACACGCCCTTCGTTCACGGCAAGATTGTCTACGACGGCAATGTGATGACCATCCAAAAGCACATGCTGATGGATCAAGCAAAGAGTGACCTGATGATGGAATTCCTCGATGATTACTATGTTAAAAAGACTATTCCTTTTAAGACTGCCATGGAACGTGTTCTGGATACCTATGGTCTTGATGAGGGATATGTTCTTGGAGAAGACAAGCTGACAAGCCACTTTGGCATCAAACAAGTATCCGGAAAAGACGGAAGCGGCGTCGAGGATTCGTCACTGGATATCTCCCCGATAACCTCAGAGGACTACAAATCTCTGTTTAATATTTATCCGCTGAAGACAATCAATATCTATGACCTTCAGAAAGACAACTACCCCATTTTTTCCGAGTTCATGACAAACTGCGGCTACAGGGTGCTTGTTGTCTATCATATGACTAAAAATCCTGCGGGTGGATACATCATCTTTGCAAGCAACGCCACAAGCTCCTGCCGGTTATCGGAGATTGACTTTACCGACCTGGCATACTTTTGCAGAATGACCGAGTTAAGTGACCAGTGCCCTAAGCTTCCGGCACTTTGATGATACGGGCATCGACGAGTGATGACAACTTAGCATATTGCAAACAAGATGGTGCAAATAAGTAAAGAAATGATTGGGACGGTACACCGGTGTACCGTCCCAATCATATATCATGAAAAAATTGGAAGATTTCCATATCCGGAATCTTCCAATTTATTTTATTGCTCTGGTATTTTATTCCTCATCAGTGGCAACAGTCCTGATGTGAAGCTCCTCAAGCTGTTTGTCTGTGACAAATCCCGGCGCTCCCATCATAACATCCTGTGCATTCTTGTTCATAGGGAAAGGAATGATCTCGCGGATTGAGTCCTCTCCGGCAAGAAGCATGACCATACGGTCAACTCCCGGTGCAATACCTGCGTGCGGAGGCGCACCATAGCAGAATGCATTATACATGGCGGGGAACTTGGCCTTAACGTCTTCCTCGCCAAGTCTTACCATCTCAAATGCCTTGATCATGATCTCAGGGTCATGATTTCTCACAGCTCCTGATGACAGCTCAACGCCATTACATACAAGGTCATACTGGTCAGCTGTGATAAGAAGCGGATCGATTTCGCCTCTCTCAGCTTTTAACAAAGTCTCAAGGCCTCCCGAGGGCATTGAGAAAGGATTGTGACAGAACTCAAGCTGACCTGACTCCTCTCCGATCTCATACATCGGGAAGTCAACGATCCAGCAGAATGTGTACTGCTCCCTGTCCATATGGCCGGGAACCGCAGCTCCAAAGGTCTTGACAATGACACCTGCCGTTTTCTGTGCCTGGGAGAGCTTCCCTGAAGAGAGTACAACCAGGTCCCCTGCCTTCAGTGAGAGAGCGGACACAACACTGTCCTTTATCGGGGCTGCAAACTTGGAAATGCCTCCAACCAGCTCGCCTTTTTCATCCACCCTGAACCAGTAGGCCTTACTTCCGGCCTGTACCTCCACATCACCGATGTTCTTGTCGATGAACTTACGGCTCTCCTTAAAATCTGAAACAACAACAGCCTTGATCCTTACATCAGTATCCGCACCGTCTTCTGTCTTTGAGGCAAAGGGACCAAATCCACAGTCCTTAAACGTATCCGTAACATCACATACCGTGAGGTCTATACGCAGGTCCGGCTTGTCTGTGCCGTATTTCTCCATCGCCTCAAGGTAAGGTATCCTCATAAACGGAGCTCCCGATGCCCTGTTATAGGTTCCGTACTTTGCAAAGATAGGCGGAAGCACGTCTTCAAGCACTGCAAAAACGTCCTCCTGACTGGCAAATGCCATCTCCATATCAAGCTGATAGAACTCTCCCGGACTTCTGTCACCTCTTGCATCCTCATCCCGGAAGCAGGGAGCAATCTGGAAATAGCGGTCAAAGCCTGCGGTCATAAGGAGCTGCTTGAACTGCTGAGGCGCCTGCGGAAGAGCATAGAACTTACCCGGATGCTTTCTTGCAGGAACCAGATAGTCCCTTGCGCCCTCAGGTGAAGATGCTGTCAGAATAGGCGTCGTGATCTCAAGAAATCCATGCTCTGTCATAGACTGCCGAAGTGCTGCGATGACGTTGCACCTCAGTATAATGTTCTTTTTTACCTCCGGGTTCCTGAGGTCTAAGTATCTGTATTTGAGGCGGGCTGTCTCATCTGCCTCCCTCGAATGATTAATCTCAAATGGAAGCTCATTGTAACGACATCTTCCCAGAACCTCTATGGACTGTGGAACAACCTCGATATCTCCCGTCTCCTGCTTGGGATTCTTGGAGCTTCTCTCCCTTACTGTTCCCTTTACTGAAATTGTCGACTCCTTGTTTATTGCCTTTGCGGTTTTGACCATGTCCTCCGTATCAAGGACAATCTGTGTTGTGCCGTAAAAATCCCGAAGGACTACAAAACCAAGTCCGCTTCCGACTTCACGCATGTTTTCAAGCCAGCCAACGAGAGTAACATTCTCTCCGACATTGTCAATGCGCAGCTCACCACAGTTATGTGTACGTGATTGCATCATTATAAATACTCCGTTTCTACTATTGATATTAGGTTCTCATTAACTTAAAAACCTTGAACTACGGACAACATTTTAGAACATCAGCGACTTAGTTTCAAGTGGCGTTTTCAATGCTCTAAGGGCTCAGCCATACATTCGCTCCGGCCAATCCTGCCACGGCCGGCTGACCACCTGATTGCAATATCCAAAGTCGCCGGTGCTTCATCCCTGACTGATGGCTCAGAACCCGAACCGGTGCAGCCATCAGAAAAGACCCTTGCGCCAGGATTTTTGATGGAAGCGGACAAATGCAGTAACTCCGACTATCGTCCAGGTCACGCCTGTTGCAACCCACAGTCCGTACGCTCCAAGGAATGGAAGGCTGCAGAAGAAGGCCGGAAATATTATCCTTCCTGCCATTTCGGCTATCCCTGAGATCAGCGGGAATTTTGCATCTCCCGCTCCATTAAGTATCCCGCGGCAGACAAAGATCGTTCCAAGCGGAAGGTAAAAGCTTGAAAGAATTCTCATGGCAGTCTTTCCAAATGCCACTACCTCCGGATCATTTACAAACACTCTCATGCATGCATCGCCAAACAGCCACATTGCAGGTATCATCACAAGCGCATAAATGATCATCATTGTCATTCCGATCCTGTAGCCGCTCTTTACTCTTGCACCGTTTTTGGCTCCAATGTTCTGCCCGGTGAATGTGGACATGGAATCTCCAAGTGCCTTGAACTGCATATTTATCAGGTTTTCAATCTTGCTGGTTGTGGTAAACGCCGCAATCACGACCGTTCCAAAAGAGTTTATTACCCTTTGGAGTATGACGAAGGAAAGAGCGATGAGACCGCTCTGAAGTGCCATGGAGCCTCCAAGTGTATAGCATTCCCTGATTATTCTTTTGTCCGGGGCAAAGTCATCCTTAGTAAATCTGAATATCGGGTTTTTTACAAAGGCATAGCATATTGAGCATGCTGCAGAAAGCGCCTGTGCAGTTATCGTAGCAATTGCAAGTCCCTTTACGCCAAGTCCAAGTGTTATGACAAAGAACAGATCCATGACTATATTAAGGAAGCTTGAGATGATAAGAAAATACAGAGGTGTCCTGGAATCCCCAACACCTCTCATAATATATGAAATAGTATTGTAAAGTGCCGTTCCGATGAACCCGGCGCAGGTTATCGCCATATATATGATCGCATCCTCAAGGATGTTGTCAGGTGTGTTAAGACCATATTTCAGTACCGGTCTTGCAAGAAAAAATCCCAGGAGCCCGACAAAAACAGACGTGGCGATCACCATATAAAAGGCATTTGCAATCGTCGACCGGACACCTTTTTCATCCCCCGACCCGAAGTAGTGGGAAACAACTATTCCAATACCTGTTGCCAGTCCATTTCCCAGGGCAAAAAACAGATTTGTTATATGTCCCGTAGACCCAACCGCTGCAAGGGCACCGGCATTGATAAACTGACCTGCAATAATTGTATCAACAATATTGTAGAGCTGCTGGAAAACATTTCCGATCATCATCGGCAGCATAAAAAAAATGATATGGCGCGTGATATCGCCTTTTGTCATATCTCTTGTATATTTTTTCGTGACAGTCTGTGCCATTGCATTCTCCTCTGTTAACGCACGTTTATATCCGGCTTGGGAAGCCTTATGCGGATACTGTAGCCGCCCAAAGATACGCGCTGACAGCATCAGGCTTCCTGGTAATCACCGGATCAAAGCTCTTTTTCAAAAAACAGATACGTTACAATATGGAAGTTTATCTTATTCTGAAGCAAAAATCTATTTTAAATATTTCGTAAATTCTCACAAAATCATTCATATATGACACCGGCAATATTTTTTGAATTTATATTGCCCTTTTCATTCGGCATTCGTATAAATCTGATGTAACAGAAATAATGCAGCGAAGTAAGCCTCTTTGTAAGCACAAAACAGACAAGACGTCTTCCTGCATCTGACTAAATAAAAACAATTTTATTATATGGAGAAAAAAATTATGAAGAAGAAAATTATGGCACTTTTACTTGTTTCAGTTATGGGTCTGTCACTTGCTGCCTGCAGCAGTGAAAAGACCAGCACAACTACATTCACAACCAGCGTCACAGACGGAAACGGAGAAACTCAGACAACGACCACCACAACAACCAGCGAGAACGGACAGACTACTACCGAGCAGACAACCACAACAACCTCAGCAGATGGCACCACAACCACTACATCAGGCCAGAATGGCAAAAATGCTGATGCGAATTCATCAGATGGCACTTCTGCATATGTGCCTGCTGAGACAGATATTCCGACTCTTAGAGATAAGTGGGCAGACTTCTTTAATTATGGCGCCGAAGGAAAAACAGACCAGAATGAGCAGGTACTTTTCATCTATGATGACCCTGACAAGCTCTCCCAGGCTGCGATAATGATCATATCTCCTGACAATATTCTTACTCTCTATGATATCGGAAATATCAGAGAGGATGAAGACTTTTACGTTATCGAGGATGTAGACGGCGACGAGGAGGTTCCGTTCTCAATCCTTGAGACGGCAGATGACCACTTTACCATGGGCTTCCAGGATGGAAGTAAAGCAGAACTCTACTATGTTGACAAGGATACGATATTAAACGACATGATCGGCATAATCGAACAGCTCTCAAAGCAGCAGTAAAAAGCACGGCTGTGGCACAGTTCAAACTGTGTCACAGCCTTTTTTGCCCACTTAAAATCATAAAAATTTAATTGTAATTTTGTAATTGTATGCGCTATATCATGATACAATTACATTGATTGTCAGATTCATGATTTTATGTAACCATTCAGAGCCAAGCGGAATTATTTGAAAATACATATGCCTGGCAGGTTTGAGCAGATGCATTTTCAAACATTTCCATTTGGCGGATATCCGACAACGGAAAAACGCCTGCGTTTCCGAGTCCCTGCTCTGAACAGTTTCGATTTTATCAGAAGAGCATGAATCGTACAAAAGCTGATTAAGGAGTAATCTGCGTGTATAAATTTCAGGATGATGTAAGAGAAACCTTTAAAAATTTGAATGTGCCCATGCTTATAGTGGAGTCTTCGGAGGATGGCAGCTTTGTTCCGGTAATTGTTTCAAAAGGGTTTCTCAAATTTAATAATCTCTCGATCGATGAGCTTAAAGCATATTACGGCGAAGAAATAAACCTCGGGCTCTACGAAAAGGTTCATCCGGATGAGAGGGCAAAGCTAAGGGCTATCAGTATAGATTTTTTGAACAGGCGCTCAGAATATGACATCACCTTCAGAATGATACAGGAGGACGGATATCACCTGATCCATTCCGCGGGCTACTGGCAGACAATGGACGATGGTACGGAGCTTGCATTCCTCGTTTATACTGATGTCCAGAAGCACGAAGAAAGACTTCTTGAAATTTCAAAGAAGTATAATATGTTTCAGAAGGATGATTATTATACTGACACCCTTACCAACCTTCCAAACATGAATTACCTGAACAGACACGGCGAGGAGAAGGCTGCGCAGATCCGTTCAAACGGCGGGACTCCGCTCATTATTTATATTGATATCGATTCCATGCAGTCCTACAACAGAAACTACGGAATCGAAAAGGGCGATGAACTGCTGGTTTTAGTATCCAACGTTCTTATGACTTCTTTTCCCCATGGTCTTGTTGTGCGCTCAGCGTCCGATCATTTCACGGTCATTGACAGATTTATTGATAAAGAAAATGTTAAAGCCAAGCTTGACAGTATAAATAACAAAATCAAAAGCAGAGCCTCCGGGACAACTACCGGAATCAACGTCGGGGTTTATGTATGTGATACACCTATATCGCTCACAGAATCCATTGACCATGCCATACGTGCCAACAAGCTGGTTGGCGACGATCTGAATCTCTTCTACAGATTCTACACAGCAGAAGATGATATTCTTTACAATAATCAGAGATACATCGTAGAAAACTTTAAGACCGCTCTTGAAGAAAACTGGATCAGGGTTTTTTATCAGTGCTTCCTCAGGGTTGAAACAGGAAATGGAATGGGCTTTGAGGCCCTTGCCAGGTGGATTGATCCCGAAAGAGGCATGATCTCTCCCGACAAATTCATACCGACCCTTGAGAAATACCATCTCATGCACGAGCTTGATCTCTATATTTTCGAGACCGTATGTAAAGAAATACGGGTGCGCTTCGAGTCAGGACTTCCACTGCTTCCTGTCTCAGTGAATTTCTCAAGACAGGACTTTGATTATGTTGATGTTGTTTCAGAGATCAACAGGATCTACGATAAATATGATATCAGTCAGTTCGGCATAGATAAGAGCTATTTCATCATCGAGATAACAGAGCAGGGAATGGCAACTGCCACCGATAAATTCTACAAACAGCTCGATGAGATAAGAAAGAACGGCTACAAGCTCTGGGTCGATGACTTTGGAAGCGGGTATTCTTCCCTCAATGTCTTTAGCAACTTCGACATAGATCTTATCAAATTCGACATGAATCTTTTGATGAACCTCGATGCCCACAACGGAACAAACCGCAAAATTATCAAGGCCATGATAGATGTCGCTCACAAGCTGGGTATTCACACCCTGTGTGAGGGTCTTGAGACAGAGGAGCAGAGACAGTTCCTGATGGAGGCAGGCTGCGAGCTTGCACAGGGCTTTTTATATCACAAGCCCGAGGGACTTGAAGCCATTCTGGAAAGACTGAACATGGATATCCCCATCCCTAACTGGGAAACCGAGGACGAGCGGAATCAGCGAGAAAAACACTGGCGATAAATACTGCATTATAAAAGCCCACACCGGAGCATATCTTTTTGCTTCAGGGTGGGCTTTGTTTATGCCGTAAGATGCAGCAGGTGTGTTGCTACATTAAAGTATACAAGAAGTGACAGGGCGTCCACGATAGTAGTGATGAAGGGACTTGCCATTACTGCAGGGTCAAAGCCAAGCTTAGATGCCAGCATCGGAAGGCAGCACCCTACAAGCTTTGCGATGAGCACCACGCTAAGGAGTGTAAGACAGATCACCGCTGCTACAGGGATTGTCAGCCTGTCTATCACAAGGAGCTTTAAGAAATTGGCTGCTGCCAGTGTTATTCCGCACAACACCGCAACCCTTATCTCCTTCCAGATGATCTTGAATATATCTTCGAAGGCTATCTCCTTAAGAGAGAGACCACGGATTATTGATACGCTTGCCTGAGAGCCTGCATTTCCCCCTGTGTCCATCAGCATCGGGATGTAGGCAGTAAGGACCACGTAGGCAGAGAGGGCATCCTCAAAGCCTGTGATTATGGCTCCCGTAAAGGTGGCACTTATCATCAAAAACAGCAGCCATGGGATCCTGTTCCTGTAGGTCTCAAAAATCCCAACCTTTGGATATGGCTTATCGGACGGCACGATAGCTGCCATCTTTTCGATATCCTCGGTGGCCTCTTCTTCCAGAATGTCCACAACGTCATCGATTGTGATGATACCCACCATCCTGTTCTCATTGTCAACTACAGGCATGGCGGTGAAGCCGTACTTCTGGAACATTCTGGCAGCTTCTTCCTGGTCAGTCATCGTGTTGATGCTGATGACATTGGTGTTCATGATGTCACGGATCACCTGATCAGGCTGCATGATAAGAAGATATCTGAGGGCAACAGTTCCCACCAGGATCTTCTGCTTGGTCACCACATAGCAGATGTTGATGGTCTCGGAATCAACCCCTTTTCTTCTGATCCTCTCAATGGCATCGCTGACCGTCATGTCCTCGTCAAGGTCCATGTACTCCACAGTCATTATCGAACCTGCGGAATCCTCAGGATACTGCAGAAGATGGTTGATATCCGCCCTGGTCTCAGGGCTTGCATTTGCAAGGATGCGCTTAACAACGCTTGCGGGCATCTCCTCCAGAAGGTCCGCAGCGTCATCTGCCATCAGATTTTCAATTACGTTGGAAGCTTCCCTGTCGGACAGGGACTGAATGATATACTGCTGTACATCTATCTCCAGATCTGCAAATACGTCTGCCGCCATGTCCTTGGGCAGGATCCTGAACATCTTCAGTGAATCCTCGTCCTCCATCTCACTCATGGCTGCAGCAATATCAGCCGTATTCATCTCTGACACAGTCTGGCGGAGCTTGGTGTACTGCCTTGAAGAAAGAAGCTCACAGAGCGTCTCTACGACGGTCTTTTCCTCTGATTCCATGATAATCTCCTCCTAATACAGTAAATGGTTTTATGCAACTTCGATAAGGAGCCGAATCGCTGCTTATATGAGAGTCAGACTTCATAAAACCACCACCCTTCCTAAGGAGATTTGTGTATAAATAAACACGCTTATAAATATACTTTATCACAAAAACGTACGCTTGTGCAATTATGTATATATGCAGGCACTTACTCTGGCCTGTCCCGGTTACAATTCAGTAGTCAGCCATGTCAGGACAGCCCGCCGCAAATGTAAGTCTGCCCAGGGTGACGCTCTCGCTCTGGCCTGTCCTGACCTGGCTGACCACTGAATTGTATTTACCGCATCAGATCACCTATACAGTTGTTTTCATCAAAAATATGAACATAACCTGAAAGGGACTCGGCTTTCTGACGCAGGTTTTTGGAGCTGCCCCAGATGAAGATGTTGGATTTTCCCTTGCCGTTTTTTGCTTCCTGTATCAGGTTGGCTGCGGCACTGTTGCCGTCAAAGGCAATTACTACTGAGGGGCGGCGTTCGAAAATCTCGTAGTTGAAGCTCTTGTAGATGCCCATACCCTCTGACTCTGGAGAGACTCTTATCTGAACATTGCCGGCAAGGAGCTTTTTCTTTTCATCCTCGGTTATGAGAGATGGGACGACGGCGTAGATCCTGAAGCCCTTTTTGTTGTTGTCTATAAGGTATTTTTCATAGCCTGTGAGCTTGTGGCCTATTACAAAACACACCTCCTCGGGATTCAGAGCTTCAAGGAGGGAATCCATCTGCTCTTTCCCGCGGTCTGTAAGGTGAGTTGAGCGCTTTTCGGTATTAAAGCTGCCTCCGAGAAGAACAACCGGAAGGCGGTCCCAGGTTATCTCGCTTATCCTGTCCTTGAGCTCCGCATTGGCATCAAGTCTCGCCGTCCTTCTGCCTGAGCTGCCCTTTATTGTAACCCTCTGCATCTTCTCAAGAAGAACATCCTCCATGTTCCTGCTGCCGATGAGCTGTTCAAATCTTGCCTTCTTGTCAGAATAGGCCCGGCGGCTGTCCCTTATTATCTCAGACTCTGCATACTTCATAAGGCCCAGCTCACCCTCTGACAGTCCCAGCATCGTCCGCAGGGACAGCTGCTCATCAATGGAGTTTGTACCGTAGAGGGCTGCTCCGTCTGTCCCCTGTACGCACCAGATGCCCTGCTTTAAGTAATCCTTGAGCGGGTGGTCCTTAAGATTGTTGAGATTGTTGAGCCGCACATTGCTGGTTATCTGGAACTCCAGTACAACCCTACTCTCCTTCAGCTGCTTTAAGACCTCTTTTCCCTTTTTAGATCCCGGGCTGTAGGTATAAAGTCCATGGCCAAGCCGCATCTTTGGCATGCGCTGTCCCTTCTCCAGGCAGTCCCTGACGCAGGATATGCTGTGGGCGATATTGTCCTTCTGGCTGTCGTTTTCTCCTGCATGTACCCGTATCACAAAGTCAGGGTCTTTTGCGGCGATCTTGACTATCTCCTCAAAGGCGGGCTTTAAAGTAATAATGTCATTTATCTCTTCTCCCACAAAGTCACAGCCTGCGACATACGGATCCAGTGCAGTTGCCTTAAGCACCTCCAGGTTCTGTTCCAGGTAATTCGACGGCGTAACGGCATCCTTTACTATGGTCAGCGGTATCCTTCTGATCGCCGCCAGAAACCGTATCATCACACCTGTCTCCGCATAAATATCCGGCATCACTTCATGCACCTGCCGCAGCATTTCTATGGATTCATATTTCTTTACGAGAGTTGTATCACTGATCTCAGCATACTCAACTCCCTGCTTTTTATAATTCCTCGCTATCCAGAGGAGCTTGTCCTGAAAAAGAGTGTTCCCGGCATACTGCCTTGTTTCCCGGTCCCTTAGCATCTGCTTTGCTGCACTTCTTACATCCTCATCCGGTATCAGATCAACATTCCTGAGGAGTATCTTATCCTCGCTCTCCTTCCCCTTTGTAAAGACATAGCGGTACAGATACACCTTCTCGAGATTGGTAAACACTGCCTGACCGTCCTTGATAACAGCAAGTGACCCTCTTATCTTCGATATGTTTTTTTCAGCATTGTCAAGATTGTTGAGGATAAGGTCGGCAAAGTTGATAAATGTATTGTCATTTATCCTTCTGTCAAGATATTTCCCCGTTAAATCGGATGAGACAAACTGTCTTGCCACCTTTTCTCTCTGGGCATTGACCTTCTCCCACTGGGCAGGCGACAGAAAAAGACCCAGCTTTTTTACATAGTAGAGCGGATATCTTATCTGATGGGCAATCCCAAGGGCGATCAGAATATCTCCCGGCAGATTCCCGTTCATATGTGTGTGAAAGTCCGCATGGAATTTCAGGTCTTTCCTGATAAAGGTCCTGAATACCGTCTTTGAGATATCAAGGTCTGAATTTTTGGACTGACTCATTAAAGTCTTGGCGATGGCAGGAATGGTTGCTTTCACATCGACGCTTCCATCGGGATAGATGGACGCAATCTCCACATCCCCCATCTTAAAGATATAGCTCTCCTTGTTCTGCCCGTCTACAAAGCATGGAACCTCTCCCCTTATCACAAACATGTCATCCTCATCCTTGGTAAGCGGAAGGGAAAAGGTCCTGGCCAGATTGCGTATGAGGTTTCCTGTGCTGTGGTTTGGCGTCGACAGGACAAATATAAGCCTGTCCAAATCTTTGTACAGGCTTACGATAATATCTTTTTCATTATCCAGAAAAAAACATGTGAAATATGTCATACTGATTCCTTGTAAATCCGGATAACGCCGGACCCTTACGTATTTTCCCGAAAGCTTTCGACCGGTTACGATACATATATCTCCCTTAATGCATCCCTGTCGAGAACCCTTATCCTTGCGTGGCCGAGTCTCTCGATGAGCCCCTCTTTTTCCATCTCGCGAAGCTTTCTTGAGACAGTCTCTGTCCTGAGACTTACACTGGCTGCAATGTCATCGAGCTTTAATACTATGTCATCATCTATGCTCCTGTCCACCCTGTACATGAGAAAGCCCGCCAGCCTTGCCATGGGATCCTTGGTTGAAAGAAGCATATTCCTCTCATTTGCATCATGCAGCTTTTTACTCAGAAGTATTATGGTATTCATTGCTGCCTGGGGATCATTGACTATCTTGATGAAGTCATCCCTGTGAATGGCGCAGATTGAAGCATTTGTAAGGCAGACCGCAGAATATGGATATACGCTGCCATCCAGAAACATTCCCTCCCAGATTACATCGTGCTCCGCAAGGATGGTAACAATCTGTTCCCGCCCAAGGGAGTCATATCTGCACAGCTTAACTCTGCCCTTCCTGATTATGCATATGGAGTCAACCTGCTCGCCCTCTCTGAAGAGATAGCTGTTCTTCCTCAGATTCTCATGAGTGGAATGCTCCATCAGGCTGATCTGCTCGTGCACCGGAAGCCCCTCTATGAGAGGTACGTTTGTGGTGCAGAAGCCCCCGCATTCCTCGCAGATATGGATACCAATCATTTCCTTCTTCAGTTCATCACCATGAACATCGTCATGGTAAACACCTTTTTTTCGTTCTCTGTGATCAATCATCGTCCGTTAACCCAACAATAGCAATATGACTGAGTCCTTACAGCAAATGGCTCGGTCTTTAACAGCTCCCTTACCTCTTCCCTGGTGTACCAGCCGGGCTGTATCTCCTCCTGCACTGATGAGCTCCTGGCAAAAGAGCCCCCTGCACACCCTACACAGCATGCATTTCTCTCATTCGAGAAGCCGATGGAGCTGTAGCAGAGCCCCCACCACTCTCGTATGGACAGAAGGTCAAGCCCTGTCTCCTCCTTGAGCTCTCTCCTTGCAGCCTGTTCAGGTGTCTCGCCCTCATCAATGAGTCCCGCCGGGAAATTGTAGACCCACCTTCCTACAGCCATCCGGAACTCATGATTAAGAAGTATCTTCTCCCCGCTCTCATCATGCATTATGAGTGATACAGCATCATCATGATCACCTGTCAGCTCTTCCAGGGTCCTAAGGTCCGGATTCCTGCTTATCATCTCATAGACCTTTTCCCGCCCGTCCTCCATTGTGTAGTGGAGGTCATATCTGTTTATAAATCTTCCCGATTCTTTTTTCTCAATATAATTAAATTTCATCCCAGTCTTCCTGTCCTATTCCCGGACCTCAGCAGGCTCCATATACAATCTGCCGCATGCCTCTTATAAAGCTGTAGTCGCAGCCACCCTCTATCTGCTGCATGTAGATGAAGATAAGCTCTTCAGTCGGATCCACAAAGAAGTAGCTTCCGGCCTTCCCGTCCCACCCGAATTCTCCGATGCTGCCATTGGAGCACGCCGCAGACGGGTCCGTGAGTATCCTGAAATAATTCCCGTAGTTATAACCTATGCAGGCCTCAAAATTATAGGTTTCAAGCTGCTTTTCTGAAAGCTGCGGAGACGTCATGTACTCAAAGGTCCTTCTCCCTATCAGCTCCTTGCCGTGGTAGGCGCCCTTGTTGAGGAGCATCTGCGCAAAATGGGCATAATCTCCTGCTGTGGAGTAAAGACCCGAGCCGCCCATCTCAAACCATGGATCCCTCTTGAGATTCTCCATCTCCATGCGGCGTTTCACATCTTCCTCAGCTCTCACAACCCTGCCGCTTTTATTTCGCCTGAAAAGAACTGCCTGTCTGAAGTCCTTGCCCTCGCCGATTCTGAAATCCGTATCCTCCATATTAAGCGGAGTAAATATCTCTTTTTTAAAAAACTCCGACAGCTTCATTCCCGAGATGACTTCTATAACGCCTCCCAGAATATCTGCAGAATGTCCGTACCGAAAGCTCGTACCCGGCTCGAAGGCGATTCCTGCCTCAGCCAGCTTGTTGCATACATCCACATTTGTCTTAAGGATACCCGATTCGCGCTGAATCCTTGCCTCCTTGTAGATCCTGGTCATCAACCTCTCAGCTTCGCCAAAATCCCCGGAGTAGACAATCCCCGAAGTCATATTCAAAAGGTCCCTGATGGTTATCTGGTTTTGGGCACTTTTTATCCCTCCTGAGGATACCACCCTGCAGCTTTGATAGGCAGGGAGAAAATCAGACACCTTCCTCATCAGATCCAGCTCTCCGCGCTCGTACAGGATCATAGCTGCAAGAGCTGTAACAGGCTTCGTCATGCTGAATATCTTGTATATGCTGTCCTCTCTGTCGGGTTCATAGTGGTTTTCGTAAACTCTTTTTCCCTTATGCTCTACAAGGATCACGGCGCCCTGAAGTCTTCCAAGAGCCCTCTCCTTCTCTATGAGCGTATCAAGCCTGTTCAGTTTCCTGATATTCATAGTCCCCAACCCCTTTTCATACTAGTACTTGACCGGAGGAAGCAGGTACTTGTTCTGGTAGAAGTCCACTGCCTGTTCAAAGTTCTCTGCCTTATCCGCCTTGAGCTGCTCTATGTAGCTGTGTGTCTCGTAGGCATTATCATCCACCTCGATGATACCCACTGCAATGTTGCTGCAGTGGTCAGCAATCCTCTCAAAATCCGTACCTATATCACTCAGATCAAAGCCCTGCTCGATAGTACACTTTCCCTTTCTGAGCCTTCTTACATGACGACGCTTAACTTCCATGTGGAGACCGTCAATTGTCTCTTCCAGGGGCTCGATCATCTTGGCAAGTCCCACATCCTGATTTTCAAAGGCCTTTATCGAGAGCTCCACGATCTCTTTTACAGCGGCAGAAAAGACTGCCATCTCAGTCTGAGCTTTCGGTGAAAAAGCCCTGTTGTTGTCGTTCATGTTCTTTGCCTTCTGCATTATGTTCAGTGCGTGATCACTGATCCTCTCGTAGTCGGTTATGCAGTGCAGCAGAACTGACAGCGTGTGGCTGTCCTTAACTCCCAGATGATGGGCATTTATCTGCATGAGATATGTTCCAAGCTGGTCCTCATAGGAATCAACCTTTCTCTCAAGATAATCCACGTTCTGGGCAATTTCCGGGTCATAATTGTCCATGAGGTCGATAGCCTCATAGAGTGCGTCCTTTGACATGTTGGCCATGGAAATCGCAGCCTGCCTTGCCTGTTCAAGAGCAAAGGGCGGGTTTGCAAGAAATCTCGGGTCCAGCGTCCTGATGCCCTGATGATCCTCCTGCTCCTGTTTCTCCTTTTCATCGATAGGAATGGTCTTGAGTGCAAGACTAACCAGTACCCAGGAAAAGGGCAGCATGAGAGGCGTGGCAATGAGGTTGATCAGAGTGTGGATACCTGCTATTCCTACCATGCCAATCTTTTCGTCCATAAATGAAAAATGCAAAAAGGCATTGAGTGTATAGAAGATTATCATGAAAAGAGTTGCCTTGATCATGTTGAAGTACAGATGCATGAGAGCTGTTCTCTTACCGTTTTTATTGGCACCAAGTGATGACAGTATTGCCGTGATACAAGTGCCGACCTCAGCGCCGACTACAACAGGTATGGCCATGCTGTAGGTCACCTTTACGGAGAGTGAGAGAGCCTGCAGCACACCGATGGTTCCGGCAGAGCTCTGAATTACCATGGTAAAGATTATGCCCACCATAAAACCGATTATCGGATTACTGAAGGTTGTAAGGATGGCCTTGAAGCTTTCTGCATCCTTAAGGGGCGATACCGCATCAGACATGGTGGTCATTCCAAACATAAGCACGGAAAAGCCAAGCAGTATGGTTCCCACATTCTTCTTTTTGTCGTTCTTGGAAAACATGTAGAGTGCAATGCCGATAAGCGCCAGGAATGGCGTGAAAGACTTCGGCTTGAGCAGATTTATGATAAAATTGTCACTGCTTATCGCATTAAGTGACAAAAGCCATGCAGTAAAGGTAGTTCCAAGGTTTGCACCAAGTATTACATTTACCGCCTGATTCAGTGTCATAATACCTGAATTAACAAGGCCAACCACCATTACGGTAGATGCTGAAGAAGACTGTACAAGCGCTGTCACTCCTACGCCAAAGAGATAAGCAACGACAGGATTACCCGTCACCTTTGCCAGCACGCTCTCCAGCTTTCCTCCGGCTGCTTTGGTCAGGCCGCCGCTCATAACGTTCATTCCATACAGGAACATGGAAAGACCACCCACGAGCCCTGCGACCAGACTGAATATTTCTAACGAATCCATTTTTCCTCCTCAAATAAAAATATTTTCACAGCATAATCTTACAGGATTAACGAAAAAAAAGCCATAGAAAAATTTGCGTCTGGTCAATTTTTATCCTAAAACACCAGTCTCATCCGTATATATTTCCCGTGAGTCGAGCGTTCATTGGCAGCCTTCTGTCCTTCCTTGTACTGATTTCCGTATATATTCTCCTCAACATCAACTTCATCCATCCTTTTAAAGCCCAGCTTCTCACAAAGATGGATTGACACCTCATTCTCTGCTTTAACTAGAGTCTGGACATTTTCAAATTTCAATACATTTTTGCCATAGTCGAGTATTGCCCGGCAGGCCTCTGTCGCATAGCCCTTTCCCTGATACTTAAGGCCAACCAGAAATCCCAGCTCTATATCATCAAAACCGTTTCTGATCGAATAGCCTGCTCTTCCCACAACTGCTCCGTCCTCGAGATTTACAAGGGTCCAGACCCCAAAGCCCATAAGTCCGTAAACCTTCTCGATATAATCTCTCTGATAGCGCTTCTCATCCTCAGGATCTTCAAACAGTCCCTCCATGTATCTTGTGATATCAGGGTCCTTGTAGATCTTGTAGAACTCGTCCACATCCTCAACTGTCGTCTCCCTGATAAGGAGTCTTTCTGTCCTCAGGATCTCCCAGGGCTCACCGGCATGCCTCTGATAAACCTTCACAAAGGAGTCAATATCCACCTCGCCTATGTCGGAAAAGATATAGCGCACCTTTGGAAATGAAACCCTGCCGTTTCCCTCATGCTTCATTCCAACGCAGTAAAATCCCTCCTGCAGCAGTCTTTCTGATGTCTTTTGCTCATCTGCTACCATGAGCATTACCTTTTTATCAAAACGCTCCCGGGATTCACCAAAAAACCTCTTCGATGTGACAACACTGCAGGAGTAACCACAGTCCGAAATATTGGCTGTTGTTTCCCTTAAAATGTTGCTCATGCGCTCATTCCTTAGAGTATTACTGTTAAGTACAAAAACCACTTCTTCCAGCATCTGATTACCTCTTTCTTCTAAAATATAGTATATCACCTGCGTTAATACTATGAAGTAAACATGCAAAAAAAAAACGCCAAAACGGTTAACTTTTTCTCCGCTTTGGCGTTAACAAATTGTTTACAAATAATTAAAAGAATAGTCACTTCAAATCATCTTTTGGACATATTGAACTGTTATTATAATATTGTCAGATGAGTTAAGACATTACCAAATAAAAACTTTTTCATAATATGCCAGGTAAGGAAGCTTACCTGGCATCCTCCCTTTTATAGGACTTTTTTATTTCTTACTGTTTCCTGAAAGAAATTTCTCCATATCTGCTACAGCTTCATTCTCATCGCTTCCATCCGCAATAAGTGTCACCTCTTCACCTGATGTGAGATTAAGTGTCATCATTCCCATAATGCTCTTTGCATTAACCTTCTTGGACTGAGCCTCGATGTGCACTGTGCTCTCATACTTGCTTGCAAGCTGGACCAGTTCAGCGACGGGTCTCGCCTCCAGGCCTCTTGGCAGCTTGATTTCAACAGATTTTGTAATCATAATTCCCTCCTCAATAAACGTATCCTTTATAACCTCTCCTATAAACACATTCCCGCTGCTTATATATGACGATCAATACTACGATGTTGAGGTCATGCTTCCTGCATCAGGAGCTTCCGCGAAATAACCGGCATGGCTTATTTCATTAAAATTCAATGTCTTATCTTGTCTGCCAGTTCACTTAATTTGCGAAGCCTGTGGTTCACTCCCGATTTGCCGACCGGCGGATCAAGGAAGCCTCCAAGCTCAGCCAGCGATGCATCGGGATGCTCAAGCCTGACCTGCGCCATCTCCCGCAGCGTTTCCTGCAGTTTATTAAAGCCGTAGTTGTCTCTTAAATATGTAATATCCTCTATCTGCCTTGTTGCAGCGTTCACGGTCTTG
Source organism: Butyrivibrio sp. (assembly GCA_024694565.1). Lineage (GTDB taxonomy): Bacteria > Bacillota > Clostridia > Lachnospirales > Lachnospiraceae > Butyrivibrio. The sequence goes on from JAILJR010000057.1 coordinate 18,613, forward strand.
GTAATATTGGCAACCTCACAGTTGACCTTCCT
>JAILJR010000065.1 GCA_024694565.1 Butyrivibrio sp.
AATATTTTATTTGTCCGAGAAGGAACGATTAGCGCAGGAATGCTGCGTTTGCCCAGCCCTGAATGCCGTTGTACTGGACCCACATATACTGGCAGGGGGTTCCGTGGAGGCCGTTACCATTGGTGATCTGACCGGAGGTGTATACGGTAGCTCCGTTCGGCATTTGAGCCAGCTCATGATACTGATCCCAGCACGGCTGCGGTCTGAGTGCAAGATAGCCAGACTGTACGCAAACGGTCATAGACCATGCATCATAGGATAAACCACCATTAACGCTCTCAAGATTCTCACTGTTCAAAACTTTCTTCTCATCAGCCATGATATTGTCTCCTTTTTTTATGCCGGATTCCTTTGATCCGGGTAATTGTTGTTTTTGCCTGCCGGTTGTTTTCCGGCTCTGCACTTTAATACGAGGCTCTCCAAGAGAGGGCTAAAATTTTTTGCAGTCCACACGGGACTGCTTTTTTTCTTATGGGGGATTCCAAATGAATGATTTTGAAAAAAAGAAGATTAATGAATTACGCGAGCAGGGGCTTGGGTATAAGAAAATAGCTCAAATTCTTGAAATCAAAGAAAATACAGTGAAGTCATTTTTTAGAAGAAACAAGGGACTTAAGCAAACAGATGACGTCTGTATTGAATGTGGAAAACCACTCAAACAGATCAAGGGAAAGAAAGCCCGAAAGTTCTGCTCCGATAAATGTCGGATGAAATGGTGGAATTGTCATAAAGATCTGGTGAATAAGAAAACGGTACGGGAGTTTATATGCCCGGGTTGTGGAAGGCGTTTTTCGGTTTATGGAAACATAAAAAGAAAGTATTGCAGTCATGATTGTTATATCAGGGATAGGTTTGGAGGACATCGCAATGAATAAAGAAGAAGGACGTAGAGAAATCGTGTTTCAGATGACAATGACAGTAGCAAAAGAAATGCTTGAAAAAGGCCAGATCACCAGGCAACAGTACACTGAATTTAATACAAAGATGAAGCAAAAATACAAGCCTATTTTCGGCAGTTTATTATTCGATCTAAGCTTGATGTGACCGGCAGTTCTATGGATATATAGCATTAAGAGGAGGTGCCGGTATGCCTGATATTATCAAGATACCTCGCATAATTAACCAATTGAAGCAGAAAAAACGGGTTGCTGCTTACGCCCGTGTTTCTATGGAAACAGAGCTGTTACTTCATTCTCTGGAAGCTCAGGTCAGCTATTACACAGAGAAGATCCAAATGAATCCGGAATGGGTATTTGCAGGAATCTATGCTGATGAAGGGATATCAGGAACGGGCATATCTCAAAGGGATGGATTTCAAAGACTTGTCAATGATTGTGAAGCAGGAAAGATAGACATAGTTCTTGTAAAATCGATCAGCCGGTTTGCAAGGGACACTGTTGACTGCCTGAATACAGTCCGGCATCTGAAAAACATTGGTGTCGAGGTGAGGTTTGAAAGGGAGAATATATCCAGCTTTTCATCGGATGGAGAACTGCTTCTTACTTTATTGGCATCGTTCGCTCAGGCTGAAAGTGAGAGCATTTCAGAAAATATAAAGTGGGCGACCAGAAAGAGATTTGCAAGGGGTATTCCTAACGGACATAAAGCGCCGTACGGATACAGGTGGGATGGGGAGATGTTCCGGATCATCCCCGAACAAGGCGAAGTAGTAAAAACTATATTTCAACAATATCTTTCCGGTGTTTCAGGATACCGGATTGCAAAGACCTTAAAAGAGAGTGGTGTGAGAGGCCAGAGTGGACAGCCAATCAGCGAATCTGCAATTAAAGGTATGATCTCTAACATTTCTTATACAGGAACGATGATCCTTCAAAAAAACTATTTCAACGAAAAACACAAACGAAAAAAGAATAACGGTGAATTGCCGCGTTATATGGTGGAGGAAATGTTCGAGCCGCTAGTATCAAGGGAAGACTTTGAACGTGCTCAGGAGATTCTGAGACAGAGGGCGATGGCGACTCCGCATTCTATACCCACAAAATTCTCCGGACTGGTCAGATGCGGAAATTGTGGAGCGGGGGTAAGCCGACGAACCTCAAAAGGCAAGAAAAAATGGATATGCAATACCAGGGAACGGAAAAGTACATGCGATATGCGTACAATAATGGAGGCAGAGCTCGAAGAGGCAGCAAAGAGTGTACTGGGAGAGACGGAAGATGGTAGATATCGCCGGATGGTTCAGGAGATA
>JAILJR010000170.1 GCA_024694565.1 Butyrivibrio sp.
TTCAATAAAACCGATCGCACCGGAAAGTTCTTCATAGTCCGCCTTGATTACAGTTGTATATTCTTTCACCTTGCTTACACCTCTCTTATGACCAGTATTGTCTGCTCCCGTTTAACTGTTCCGTCATTACTTTCTGCACTGCTCAGACATTTTGGGGTTCCGTCCAATGAGATCACGAAAGGTTTGTCATTCTCTTCCATTACATAAGATTCCTCATTTTGTCTGATCTTTACCGAAAAATAAGGATAACGGATCTTCACTTTCTCCGCTGCATATTGCAGAGCATCCATATCGGCATCCTCTGTCAGTACTAAAACAAACGAATTGTGTTTTTAAATTGCATATTTGCCGCGTAGATCAGCGGATTTACTTTATATATTCCATAAACTCCTCCTTTGTATGTATTATACATGAGCTCAGCATTTATATGGCACCACGCTCATCTCCGGGCAGATCTTCTAAACTGTCCACAATCTTTCGGGCCGTATCTATCAGGAGCCGTGTAATTTGCCGACATTATTCCTCATCCAGTTCTAAGTCACAAAGCAGGGTCCCAGGAGATGTATCGATTGGGGTGTCATTTATATATGCAAGGGCAGCATCTTCCGGCCTGTCAAAACCATCTTATCATAACTTGCCTGTGATAGGACACAAAATGTCGGAATGGCAAAAAATCAGTAAAGACAGGCAATAATCTTCGCCTCTCTCAGCGTGAAGGCAAAGGATTCGACATCGAGATAACGATCCATCGCCGGCAGTTCCGTTCCTCATCAAGATAAGGGATGGCGAGATTATAAGAGGCAGCTTCCATGCAGGCCAGGTGTTTGGGACTGACAGCAGCTGCCCTGAGAAAAGTAAACAGTGTCTCTTTATAAGGCTGATTTACAAAGCGGGCCCTCGTATGAACAGGACCGCTGCTGACCGTCACAAAGATGGCCCCAAAAGAAAACGAAATGATTAGTTCATCATTGTGCGCAATAGGGTTTAATGGTAAAATCATCTTGACAAATCAGGTTTAAGGAGGATGTGAGATATCATGCGTTTCGAGAGGATCACTACAAATAACATTGATTTTGCAGTCTCGATACAGGAGAAACTCTTCCCCGGAGAAAGCGCAAGGACGAACTATGAAGAATCCCTTGAAGAATCCTCTGGCTTTAAGTATTATCTGATTTATGAGGGCGATGACTGCGTGGGCATCATAGGGCTCTACTGCTGGCCGGAGGACCCTGACAGCGCCTGGCTCGGATGGTTTGGCATCAGAGAAGGTTTTCGCAGGAGGCATCTTGGCTCTGCCGCTTTGAAGCGATTCGAGGATATGGCAAAATCCGAAGGATATCGTTTTGCACGGCTCTACACGGACGCGCTGAACAATAATGCAGCAATCACGTTTTATCAGGCAGGCGGCTATGTCTCCGAAACCTATTTGAATTTGGAGGATCCGGCCTGTTTACAATATAAAACCCTCATTTTTTCAAAACCGCTCTCGGACGATCCCATGATATTCTGGAATAACAGAAACATGCACCTAACTGAGCAGATCGAAAAGCAAAGGAAGTATCTCAGATAGCAGAGGTCCGGTTCTGCCGAGTGAAGCCTCACAAGACTGAAGTCTCGTGCTCCTAATACTGCGCTTTTTACGCAGAGCCTTACCTTCGCTAATTCCCTCAGCAGGCATAATACGCTTCTAAAACATTACTCCTGCAGATAACAATCTGCAGGAGTTTTTTGGAGCCTTTAACAGCCCCGTCTCTTGTCATCACTCACATACTCTTACCTTGCATACCGCAGATACACCATTGGCCGCATAAGCATATACCCGGCAGACTCCGTTCCCAACCGCTTTGATCTTTCCGTTCTTTGTGACCTTCGCCACACTCTCGTTATCTGATTCGTAGCGTACTACTCTGGAGGCCTTCGTCTTGCCGCCTTTCAGCGTAACTTCCAGCTTGAAGCTCTCTCCCGGGCTGAGCTTAACCTTTTCTTTGTTCAGCTTCACAGCCTTAACATTTGCATTCTTTCCACCCGGTGCTATATAAATCGATTTAGAAATCGCAAAGACATTTCCGTCTGCATCCGAAGCCGTAACGATGATGTAAATGCCTTTATTAGGTATGCTGGTGGACTTGTTATATTGTACGCTTAAATCCTGTTGTGTTTTGACTGTATCACAGGTTATCACAACGTTTTCAGTTTCGTCAGAACCTTCTAATTTCCAGGCACCGTCCACATAATGAAAGACATATATTTTTTGAAGTGCCACTGAGCCGTCAGGATTAAAATGACTGGTTCCGTTAGATGTGAAAAAGGTGAGGGTAGCCGGCAATTTAGTAGCTGTAACATCCGCTTGCCAAACTACCTGTAATTCATTACCACCATTTATTATCTGTCCTGAAACCTGAGTAGCACTGTAGCTGGAACCCGCCGCTTCCTGGCCTCCTCGAAGACTGGTTATCTTTGCAGTTCCTTCAATTGCATCTGCGCTATTTCCA
>JAILJR010000104.1 GCA_024694565.1 Butyrivibrio sp.
CGGGAAAACCAGATGGAAAATTATGGCTCTATGTAAACCTGACAGATATATGTAACGGGTCCTGTCCGTTTTGTATTAACCCGTCTGTCAGAGGTGGGAAGAATAAGATTGATGCTGATTCCTTTAGGGAGACATTACTTAAGATTAAGGATTTCATCTATGGTGTATCACTGACTGGCGGCGAGCCGATGCTTTTTCCAGAATTGGCGAATGAGGTCATCGACATAACAAAGGAGATCTGTGGGAGCCATGTAGAGAAGGATATCGTGACAAACGGTACAGGGTTCTCCGGTATTATCAACTCTATAGATGTCCAGAATCTTGATTCGATTCATCTGAGCCGTCATATGATCTCGGACAGGGAGAATGACAGGTTATTTGGGTTTACAACTGCCACAGCAGATGAAATATCAACTGTTTTGAGGCGAATGGAGGATCCAGCTCAAATTGTGCTCAACTGTGTACTGATGGCTCATGGTATTAACACGGCAAAGGCTGTGGCTCGTTATCTTGAATTTGCATCAGGACTGGGTGTAAGAAATGTAAGCTTTATTGGACTAAGCAGGCACAATGCCTTTTGTGAGCAGAATTATATTGATCCCCGTCAACTGAATATTGCGCATGATTCAAGATTTCATATCTGGAATGAATATCATGATCATGAGTATTGCAGCTGTAGCAGTGGGAGCTATGATGCTGAGAATGGAAGCATAAGATTCTACTATAGAAGAATGGGAGAAAGGAAAGCTTTATATACAAGGCAGTTGGTTTATACAGCAGATAATCGTCTGCTTGCAGGATTCTCCGGAAAAGAAATCAGATTTGACTCGTGATGGAAGTACAAGGGCTATTCTCTCTACACATTTCAAGGGAAGAACATAGGACTTGAAAGAGGAGACGGGACGTATGAAACAATACAACATAGGAATGTATGGTGGGAAATTTCTTCCCTTCCATAAAGGCCATCGCTTCTGTGTGGAGATGGCTGCACTGGAATGTATGACCGTATATGTGATCCTGTTCTGGGGCGGAGCTGATGAGGAGAAGATTGTAAGGGAACAGCCGGAAGCCTGGCTCTCAGTGGAAGAGCGGACGAAACAATTGTACAAGATCTGTGAAGATGCAAGGAAGGTGGCAAGAGTGATCCCCTCATTGATAGATATTAGAGGACTACGGTTACCAGATGGTTCCGAAGACTGGGAAGCAGAGACGCCATTGGTGAGAGAATTGCTTGGTGATTGGCTGGATGCAGTCTACAGTAGTGAAGAGTCATACGGTGATTATTTCAGTCATGCTTATCCTGAGGCGGTTCATCGTCTAGTTGATGTTCAACGGGTGCATTATCCAATCAGTGGGACAACAATTCGTTCGATGGGACGAGAGGAAGAAAGAGCAAAATGGATGATCTGAAATTTGAGAACTTAAAAAAGAGCTTCCAGGAACTGAAATGGTATGAATATGTTATGGGCACTATAATGATTGTGATTGCTGCCCGTGCCATGGTGTTAGGCTTCACTCAGGGATCGTCAGATGGCAATCCTCCATGGCTAACAGTAATCAATTTTATCAGTGCTGTATGCGGCGTGATTTGTATCTTCTTTACAGCGAAGGCTAATATCAGTAATTTTGTTTTTGCTACAGTGAATACCATAGTCTATGCGATCTATCTAGTTTACTGGCATATTTGGGGTACAGCTGCCCTGGAGATCTTATTTTATATCCCGATGAACTTTGTATCATGGTATTTCTGGGCGAAGCATCGGGATCACGAGATCACACAGAAAACAAAAGCAAGAAGACTAAAAATATGGCAGAACATTGTCTGCGCCGCAGTGGTTGTTGGAGCGGCATGCATATATCACATGATACTTGTCAGGATCGGTGGGGAGGTTGTATGGTTTGATGCCTTTACATTAAGTATCGGAATAGTAGCCACTATTCTGGAATTACTCAGATACAGAGAGCAGTATGTTTGGTGGATCATTACGGATATTGTCTCTGTTGGCATGTATATTGCACATTTTGATGCAGTCTATTTGACGAAGCGAAGCATATATTTGATTATGGCTGTGATAGGACTAATTAACTGGGCAAAACTGAATCATTATAGAAATGCAGAAAATGAGTAATAACAGTCAGCTGCGGCAAAGCACGATCGCATAAAACGGTAATTGGAGGAAAGAGTATGAAGGCATTGAATCACGTAAAAGTACAATTCATAAATGAAGATCCAAATGAATAACTGTTATTGATATACCATTGAGGGATTTGACAGCTACACTGATAAAAGTTGAAGAACTCACAGATTGTCTACATGGCGATTTTTAAGTTGTCAGCGCCGAATATTATGATAAAGATTAAGTAAAGGAAGGTGGGAACGATGAGTCGGATTCGGATTGAGAAAGTGAGCATAATTGATGCGGGAACAGAGTGTATTGTGAACGCTGCGAATGAATATCTCCAGGGTGGCAGTGGTGTATGTGGTGCGATTTTTAATGCGGCAGGCTGGAATAAACTGCAGTCAGCATGTGATGCGATCGGCCACTGTGATACGGGATCTGCTGTCATTACACCGGCTTTTAACATTCGCGCGAAGTATATTATTCATGCAGTGGGACCGGTGTGGCATGGTGGGAATCGTAACGAGCCACAAAATCTCTATGGATGCTATCTCGCTTCATTGAATCTGGCGATGGAGAATGGATGCCATTCGATCGCATTTCCTTTAATCTCTGCCGGTATCTTCGGATATCCCAAAGACAAGGCATGGAGAAAAGCACTTCAGGCATGCAATGATTTTATCAAGAAAAACCCGGATTATGAAATGGATATTTTATTTGCTGTTCTTGATGACCGTATCTTAAAAATGGGTCGGGATGAACTTGAGAAAAAATAATCAGTAAAAAAGCTCCTGAAGTATGGTTAAAGACCATGTTTCGGGAGCCTCCTGTAAATTAATGAAAACAGTTATAAAGTGATATGATATACTTACGATT
>JAILJR010000122.1 GCA_024694565.1 Butyrivibrio sp.
GGTCAATATGATATTTCTGATATTGCTACTGATGCTGAATCAGATGAGGAAACATCGGATAAGACTGTGACAGACGCGAATGAACCGGGTATCGAAGAGCAGCTTATTGAGGATGAACCGAAAAACGTTTCCGGTGGTTCCGGTACGATTACTGATCCGTGGACGATAAGTATCAATGAACTGGTAAGCGGCGCAGTAGGTTCTACGACAGACTTTTATTATGAATTTGAAGTATCTCAGAAAGGATGTCTTGATTTATATGCCGCTGTTAAGGGCTGCACAGGTACAACATGGAATCAGGCAACGATTTATCAAGGTGAGATAGTAGAAGGAAATGAAATAATAAAAGATGAATTCTTCCAAACTGATACACTGGAGAAATTCTACCGTAGGGGCATTGTTCCTGGGAAGTATTACTTATACTTAAGCATGAGACAGGCTACAGAATATCAGTTTAAGATTGTTTTTACTCCAAGCGATCGATATGAAGAAGAAATTGACTCTGCTGTAAGACCAAAGCAGATAAATACCGATGGACAATTCTATTATGGCTTATGTGGCTGGTTTAACTATACGGATACGGATTATTACAGTTTCAGCGTTCCCAAAAAGTCAACCGTCACAATAAAAGGTATCGGAATAGAGGCGAAAGAATTACTGGGGTGTTCGTTATACAGCGATGCAGCGTTATCAAACAAGATCGATCATGCATGGAAGGTTGACGAATTCCAGATGAAGCATACGCTCAATCCTGGGACGTACTATATAACATATTATAGTGAGGCCGCAACAATTGGCTTTGGATATAAGTTCTGCGTATCAGCTTCCGGCAGTTCCAATCCCGAATCCAAAAACACGTTCAAAGGTGTTACCGTTAAAAACGGGGGCGGCCTCTCAGGACTGGACTCAGCCATAAACCTCATAACAAAGGATGAAGGTAAGTCCTATACTACTGAGATGGTAAAAGGCCAAAAATATACATTAGGGGCAGGGACTTGGGAGAGCAGCAATAAAAACGTTGCAACAGTAGCCGCAAAAACAGGAGCTATGACGGCAAAAGCTCCAGGGAATGCAACCCTGACTGAAAAGCAGAGCGGAACGACTGTAACCGTAACAGTCTATGCGCCTGCCGTATCCGGTGCTAAGAAGCTCAGCCTTGTTGCAGGTGATGAAGCGAAAGACGTCAGCCTTGGAGGATTGGATGAGAGCTCCATGCCTGTTGCCTGGGTGACATCCAATTGTGAGGTGGCAAGCGTTTCCGGAGAGGGAAGTATTGCACAGGTAACACCTCTTGGAAAAGGTAACGCTAAGATAACTGCATGGGTCGGTGGTAAATCTTATGTATTTTCAGTGAACGTCAAGGATACTTATTCCATCGGAAAACTTTCCGGTGATGACAATATTTCGTTAAGCACGTTCCAAAAGGCAACTCTGACATACATGGGTGGATTTAAGGTAAACAAAGCAACCTGGACGGATGAGTCAGGAGAGACATTAGGGGCTGACAGTCCTGTTACAATTAATAAGAAAACTCTTCTTGCAAAGTCACCTGTTGATAGCCTGACTCTTATCGGTAATGACGGGGCTACATCTGTAAGACTCACCGTTACTATTAAGAGTATCCCTACAAAGTCTGTTATGTATATTAACAAGGGATCAGCAAAGACACTGAAGCATTCCCTTGTCAAAGGTACAGGCATCAGCTGGACAAAAGATAGTGACAATATTTCCCTGGCAAACGAATCGGCAGCTACTGTAAAGGTTACTGGGGCAAAGGCAGGAGTTGCTGAGTTAACCTGTACCAAGGATGGCGTTAATTTCGTTACAGAAGTTCACGTGGAGGATCCGACTCCTGAACAGAACTCTGTGAGCATACCAGCAGGGGGCACACATCAGATAAGTTTCACACAAATAGATGAGCCCGTTACATATTCCTCGAAGAATAAAGCGGTTGCTTTTGTCGATGAGAACGGCAAGATATATGCGCGTAAAGCGGGCAAAACAACTGTCACTGCGAAGATTGCAGGAAATAACATAAAGATACCGATCACAGTGAACTGATAAGATTCAGAATTGTTTTTATTCAGGGCTGTTGTTCATTTGAGCAGCAGCCCTGAAATTTTAGGATAACCTTTGTGGTCGTAAATGACACGGATTTCAACTCATAAATGAGCAGATTTTTAGTATATAAAAAGTGCCTCAAACCCTTGAAAACATTGGGTTTCCTAATAAAAAAACGCTTGCAATCTAATTGAATTCATAGTATAATTTTCTTAGAAAAAAACAATACAGCGAGGACAACGACTGATCATCGAATGGGATGCTGAACCGTCCCTACTCGCATATAAGCCCTGTTCAGAGAGCAATATCAAAAGCTAATCTGAACGGGGCTTTTCAAATTTTAAATAATGAAAGGATGTGATACAAATGAAAAAACCAAAGAAAGATACAACAGTGTGTGTACGATTTAATCCCGAGGATGTGAAGATGATTAGCAGCATCGCTACGGAATACGGTACCACCGTAAGCGACGTAATCAGAAGTGCCACAGAAGGCCAGTTATCAAAGCATTTAGGATCCGTTAAATTCGTCAACCCCGAGCAGGGAAACAAGATACAGAATTTCTCTTTTGAAATATTGAAACAAATAAGTGAGACTCATGATTATATACGTCAGATAAATGTAAGTCTGAATCAGCTTTTGATGCGGATAGATACAAAGAATAATCCTGACGTGATTGACAGATTAATGACAACGAAAAATGGTATCAAGGAATATCTCCAAAAATTGGATGTAACGAATAAAGAGGCTGCTAATATCAGTTTTTAACCAAACTGATGAAAATGATGCATAGGAAAAATCTCCATTTGCGAAGAAATCATACATGATAAGAGAAGGAGAAAATCGTATGAAAGCCAATAGAGAAAGAAAACACAAACTGACCCTATATTTGAGCGATAATGAGTATTATGTTTTGAAATGTAAAACGAAAGTTGCCAATATGAGAAGCATGTCCTCGGTCCTGCGCCACCTCATAATATATGGATTCGTCTATGATGTTGATTACAGATACATCCAAAATTACAACTGTGAGCTTGGCAGGATAGGAAAAAATCTTAACCAAATTGCCAGGCATACAAATCAGACCGGAGCCGTCACTTCTGAAGAATTTCAAGAGGTCAAAAGCATCATGGATCAGATATGGAAGCTGCAGCTCAATTTTCTAAAAAAAGTCCCGCTTGCAGCTGAACACAACATCGGGGAATTTAACAAAGAACCTGTTTTTAACCTTCGCGTATAAAGTAAGGCTTCACGAAAAAAACGAGCTTATTCTACTACACATATTATGATCAATATGAAAAAAGTAGCAGGCCCGGCCACAGTCAGGTCTGCTACCATATCTTTAAAATATTTTTACCGGCGATTGCTTCTATTTTTCACGAAGCAGCTTCCTGTTCTCCCGAAGGATTTTCTTCGCACTGCTCACAAGTTCAAAGAGTACGTTTTGCTCATAACCGGAGCAATCTTCAAAAAGAATCTTCCACTCAACCATCCGGATATCTCCACTATGATCCTTGCGAGCATATAACAGGTAATCGATACTTAAGTCCAAAACCTCGGCAATCGAGCATAATACATCACGCCCTGCCTGCTTATGATCATTTTCTAACTCAGCTATATAAGTAGGCAAGCTCTCTACATCCCAACAAGCTTCTCCTGTAGTCAATGAACCTGTCGTGGAGTCACCTCTACTTTCCTTTTACCCTCCAGTATCCTCGGGTTCCACCAATCCTTTCTATAAGCTGCTGCTTCTTCAGAGTATCCGTAGCCCTTTGAATCGTACTCCTCGAAACCCCCAATGCCTCAGCAAGCTTCCCTTGGGTAATATGCTGATCTTCCGATATTTTTGAAAGGATCATATTAAATAATTCTATATCTTCGGATCCATTAGCTTCAATCGGCTTCATATTAGCATCAAAATTAGCTTCATTAGCCTCATTATTAGCTTCAAGCCTAAGAGGAATCAATATCTCAAAGATATCCCCCTCTGTCAGAACCGGTTCTGCATGGGAATAAAGCCTTGTGTACTTATAAAGGTTCCTCATGCCGGATCCAAGCGTGTCAGCCCTACCGATATTCACGAAAAACGAAGCCAGTAACGGATTCTTCGGGTACGGAGAAAAAGTCTCCACGCTAAGCGGTCCATTGAATCTCGATTTACTCCAGTTCTCAGTCCTCAAAACACCCTTTTCTATGATCAGTTTCGCCGGATATGCGTTTGTATAATCTCTATGTATCAGAATATTGGCAACTACCTCACGAGCAATCAGTTCTCTGGCATCTACACTGATATCGCGATCCAGCACAAAGCGGTTATCCATATGCTTCTGACAAAATGCCATCAACCTATCATAAGCCTCTATCAAATTATCTTCTACAATGTCCCTGTCATCATAGCGATCAGTATTTTCGACACGATAGATTGCATCTGTTTTATAGCCGGGAACACACGACTTTATCACTTCCGATTTTCCAAACAAAAGAACGGCAGCAAGATTAAATCCGCTTTCTCCGGTCATGATATTCTCAACATAAAGACCGGCGCTGCGCATGATCTCCATATCATCCATTGTCTGCCATGGATGCTTCGGATCTCTTGCTTTTGCAAGTTTACGCACCGTATCCATCAGTTCCATCTTAAGATGGGATTCTTTTGCATAAGGCAGGATCTGCTGCTCCCGGTATTCCGATGATTTACGTGATATAATCTCCGCCACACGATCGTTCTTGTCCGTCACATCCTGATCGGCATCATCATTCCTGTCATAAATCCGCTTGTTGCAGTAGCACAGCTGTGACATCGGCGGAATATACGCCCACAAAACTGTCATTCCATCATAATCAAACTCTTCCAGTTCCAGGTAGAGTGTAGGCTTAAACATTGTAGGATTATTAAGAGTGCTGATAAAGTTCCGCTTCATGTCATACACAGCATTTTTATCAACGCCTCTGACCTCTCCAACCTTATGACCGCCCTTTTCCACCTCAGCCACGCCAAGCAGAACATGCCCGCCATAACGGTTACTGAAAGAGCTGATGGTCTCAAACACATCCGAACTCAGTTTGCTTTCATTTTTCTTATATTCGATCGTAAACCCCTCTCCGGAATCGAGGAGTTTTTGCATAAACTCTTTGGTCATAAAGCACCTCTCTCCAAGTATTTTATCGGCACTGTCTTTGTAAGCCATACTCCATTCACTGACCGATAAAATACACTACCATCCCTATACATTTCTCCGCTCTTTACGGTATATATAACCGGCTTTCCGTGGCGTTGTCCAACTTTCCGGGCTGTGTCTATATCGCCGGATAAATGAACATACAAGCGGGACTTAGGAATAAGTCCCTGCTCATCAATAGAAGCCACAAACTTTTCTCCGGTTCCATGATAAAGAATCTCCGGCGGCTTTACTTCTTCAACTTCCACGTCTACCAGTATAGAATGCCCCTGATTAGCTCTTATAAGAGTTTTGTCATCATTAAAGGAATACCTTTGCTTTTCATCCTCTGCGACGATCCTCTCAAGGGTAGCCATATCAAGCAAATGCGTTTTGTTTACTCCGGCAATCAGCTCATCGACATTCGCCCAACCATGTTCATCAAGGGTTATTCCTATAGTTTCCGGCTTATGCCGAAGTATAAGCGATATGAATTTACTTGTATCTCTGTCATTATTCCGCACCTTATCCATCTCCTAAACCGCAAAAGTCTCCATAAACTCACGTTCGCTGGTTTTCATTCTCATCACAAAGGACTCATAATTCTCAGCATCTGCAGGAATCTTCAGACCATGTTTTGTAATGCTGACATCATCCCTCGGCGTGACATCTTCTTCATATGTAGAGCCTTTATTCATCCACAACTGAAGATCATCCGTGCCCTCAGCCTCCGGATACAGGTAATACCCTCTCTTCGCATCAAACCGGAACATATACGCGAGCACCTGCAAATAGTCTTTGTTGCCGATATTATCAATAGGTTTGTACTTAGCATCTGCAATGATTCGGGTCTCTTTATCTCTGCTTATAAAGTCAGGATAAATCAGTCCCACATTACCGCCAAACAGCCTCTGAGCACCCTTTCCGCCCTTGTTCATCGGATGGTAGAAAATATCATCGATAAGGGAGTTGACATATTCCTCCCACAGCCATGCTCCATCAAAAAGAATTCCATAGATCTGCCGTGATCCGGATCCGATCTGGTGCTTCTGGTGTTGCAGGATTAAAATGCAGAGTCTCTGGAGTGCCAGGTATTCCCTGAAATAGGCATGACGAATAGGATTTTTCTTGTTGCTGTCTATAATCCGCTGTCTGTCATATGTTTCATAATCCGGTGTCGCCTCAACTAGCAATTTCACTTCATCTTTGACCTTGGTTAGCAAATTATTACCATAAGGTTTTCTCTTTATATACTCAACGGTATGACGGATCAGCTCCATCAGATAATTGTCATAAGAAAATTCCCGCTGACTGTAAGCTATCTTTCCGATAAACGGTGTGTTTTTTGTAACGTGCCTTGCGACATCGATAGTACCCTTCACATTTCCATCGTTATAGCGATGACGGATATAATTCTTAAACAAGCCCTTGCGCATTCCAATAGCTGATAAAGTATCTCCAGATTATTACCTTTAGTTCTTCAACAGTAAACTGAGTAGATTTAATATTTCTGGAGTAGAACAGTTCATCTTTCATTCTTGCCCACATGCTTTCACACCTGGCATTATCATGAACAGCGACGGAGGTCGTTGTCATGATAACGCCAGATGCGAGAGCATGTGGGCCAGATTCAAGGAAGAACTCCTATATGGTCGTTATGATACCGAAAGGATGTTGGTATCTGAACTCAAGGTTATCATCTGGAGATA
>JAILJR010000142.1 GCA_024694565.1 Butyrivibrio sp.
TATCAGGCTGAAGTCCCTCAATGCGGTAGCGATACTGCCACGGCACAAGCGAAGGGAGATACTGCTTTGCGTGCGAATAGCCGAAGTAGCCGAGTTCCGTCGCCTGTCGCGGCGAGACGGTCGCGGACCGGCTTGCGGAAACCTCACCTTCCCGCCACCATTCGATCGTGGCAAGCCTCGTCGTCGTCATCGAAATCATCGAAGTCGTCAAATTCGTCGTCATCGAAATTTCCTGCAAGTTCCGCTTCTCTTTTGTTCAGATAATAATAAACTCCGGCGGCTGCGGCACCTGCTGCGGTGCAGAATAATAAGAATTTTCCAAATGCGTTGTTCTTTGACATGTCAGATCCTCCTGTTG
Organism: Butyrivibrio sp.; assembly: GCA_024694565.1. Classification (GTDB taxonomy): domain Bacteria; phylum Bacillota; class Clostridia; order Lachnospirales; family Lachnospiraceae; genus Butyrivibrio. The sequence continues at coordinate 359 of JAILJR010000142.1, forward strand.
TCTTTTCCAAACGGTTATATTGATTTTAATACAATTTTATTTTAAATAAAAGAGCTGAGTATTAAATTTTGATAAATAACGCAAAATCGTTTGAAGAGCTATCTGATAAATGATAAACTGATGTTGGACTAGCGCGGTCAATGATAAACATATGGCGGTGTAAAACAAACCATGAAAACTGTAGACCGTCCTGAGGTTACCCCTTAGGACCAAGGATGGGAATGACTCATGAACGAGAGATTCTTTGAACTGAAAAAGGATAAGCAGGACAGGATGATCAATGCCTCCCTGCGTGTGTTTTCACAGTACGGATACAAGCATGCAAGCACGGATGAGATAGTGAAGGAGGCCAGGATAAGTAAAGGTTTGCTATTTCATTATTTTGAGAGCAAAATAGGATTGTATTCTTTTTTATATGACTATTCGACCAGGTTTATAGCGCTGGAACTTACACGTAATGTCGAGAAGAGTGAGACCGGGTATTTTGAACTATACAAGCAGATTCTTGCAGCCAAGACTGCTTCCATGTCCCAGTACCCGTATATATTTCTTTTCCTTAAAAAAGTTGATGCAGAGTCGGATGAAGAAGCTGTTGAGTCCGTAGAGGAGAGACGGGACAAGTACCGCGGAATAATGGAAGCTCTGAGTGAGAGGGCGGATATAACAATATTTCAGGATGGAACGGACTACATGAAGGTGAGGGATATTCTCGACTTTACAGTGGACGGGCTTATTGAAAGAAAGGCAAGGGATGAGAACTTCAGAGCAGACCTCTTCTTTGAGGAGGCTTGTGAGTATATTGATCTGATTAGAAAAATGACCATAAAGGAATAGCAAGGAGGGTGACATGAGCAAGTTTTTAGTAGCAGGTGTAACACAGATTGAAACTATTGTCAGGGTTGACAGGATACCGGTAAATTATGCTCCTATTACAAGCGTGGTTGACTCCATTTTCACTGCAATGGGTGGAGATGCATACAACGAATCTCTGGCACTTAAGTGGCTTGGCGACGAGGTGTGCTTTATGTCCATTGTCGGAAGAAATCAGGACCTGAGCATGATAAACCCTCCGGACCGCAAGATCACTCTTTCGACTGAATATATAATTCCGCAGATGGACGAGACTCCTACAGAGGTTGTACTCTATGACAGGGAGAGAAAGCAGCAGATATTCGAGGATCTCAAGGATCTTAGAAATAACGTCTATGATATGTCAATGGTTGCCCCCATTGCAGAGAGCTGTGATATGCTGGTGCTTGCGAACGCCAATTTCTGCAGGCCTTTTGCCAAAATAGCTGCTGAGCGCAAAAAACCAATAGCGGTGAATATCAGAAGCTATGACATTGAGAAGGAAAAATATAACACTGATTTCCTTGAGCCCGCAAAAGTGCTGTATTTCAGTGACGATACGCTCACCGAGGATCCGTATGAGTTCATTGAGAGAATTTCAGGTACCTATGGGACTGAGATAATTATTCTTGGACAGGGCAGTGAAGGTCTTATTCTTTATGACAGGACCCAGGACCTGAGAGTGCACTACAAGACGGTAAAGACTAACGAAGTAGTAAATACCATTGGTGCGGGCAATGCTCTTTTTGCATGTTTTCTTCACTACTACATGGAAACCAAGGACAGTGTTAATGCGATCAAGAATGCGCTGCTATTTGCATCCTACAAGATCGGATACATGGGAACCTCCAACGGCTTCATGACCACTGAGCAGCTTGACCAGTGGAGAAATCTGATCTGGGGAATCAAAACCAATGCTTTTGATGCGCATAAGTTTTTCTGATAAAGGAGAGACATAAATGGGTAAGAAAATTGTAAAAACTAAAAGAAAATGTGGGGTTTTGCTGCCTATCTTTTCGCTTTCGTCAGAGTATGGCATTGGGACCTTCTCCAAGGAAGCCTATGATTTTGTTGATTTTCTGGACAAGGCCGGTCAGAGCTATTGGCAGATACTTCCGCTTGGACCTACCAGCTACGGTGATTCGCCGTACCAGTCATTCTCAACCTTTGCCGGGAACCCATACTTTATTGACATCTGTGCTCTGATAGAGGAGGGCCTTCTGACTAAAGAAATGGCTGACAAATGCGATTTTGGAGGCTCAGAGGAATACATCGACTACGAGAAGATGTACAGGGCCAGGTTTAAGCTTCTTATGAAGGCTTATAACAATATCGATAATGCCAGGGATGCAGATAAGCTCAGGAAGGGGTTTGAAGAATTCAAGAAGGATGAGGATAACGACTGGCTTTTTGATTATGCTCTTTTTATGGCGCTGAAAAATGCCAATAGCGGCAGGGCGTGGAATACCTGGGAAGAGGGAGTACGCCTTCGAAAACAGGCCCCACTGCAGGAGGCTGCCAAAAAGTATGAGAAGGAAATTGACTTTTACTGTTTCCTTCAGTATCTGTTCCTGACACAATGGAAAAAACTTAAAAAATATGCAAATGACAAGGGAATAGAGATCATCGGAGATATACCGATCTATGTGGCCTTTGACAGTGCTGATACATGGGCAAATCCCGAGCTGTTCCAGCTTGATGAGAACAATGATCCGATCGATGTTGCAGGCTGCCCTCCGGATGCTTTCAGTGCAACCGGGCAATTATGGGGCAACCCCCTCTATAAGTGGGATTATCACAAGAAGACCGGCTATAAGTGGTGGATGAAGAGAATTGCCAAGTGCTACAATCTCTATGATGCCGTGAGGATCGATCACTTCAGAGGCTTTGATGAGTATTATGCAATACCATACGGAGAGCCTACTGCTGAAAACGGCGAGTGGAGAAAGGGACCGGGATATGATCTTTTTGCCACGATGAAAAAAGAGCTTGGAGAGAAGGCAGTAATAGCAGAGGATCTGGGCTACCTGACGGACTCTGTGATAGAGCTAGTCAGAAAGACCGGCTATCCGGGGATGAAGGTCCTGCAGTTTGCATTTGATTCCAGAGAAGAGAGCGACTACATTCCGCACAATTATACAAAGAACTGCATTGTATATACGGGAACTCACGACAATGACACCACCAGGAGCTGGTTTGACCTTCTTCAGAAGGCGGACAAGAAGTACTGCAGGGAGTATCTCAACATAAAGAATACGAAGGATGCAGTTAATGCTGCGATAAGGGCAGGATTTGCAAGCGTTTCCGATACAGTCATTATCCCTATGCAGGACTATCTTGAACTGCCCGGCTATGCAAGGATCAATACTCCGTCTACTCTTGGCGGCAACTGGGTCTGGAGGCTCAAGAAAGATGCCCTTAGTGATGACCTTGTAAAGAAGATGCACGATTTTGCAAGAATATATGGAAGGCTGAAGCAGTCATAAACCAAGAAAACACTGATCAGATATGTTATGCCTCAGACCCTTCGGATACGGAACGGATTTTCAAAGGAAGATGCCGGTTCGATTCGAAATTCGGCTAAAAGCGCTTTGATCAGCTTTTTTAAAAAAACAATAATTACTGAGCCGTCCTGCAAGCGGGACGGCTCAGAGTATGAATGGGAGATTATATGGAACAATTTGAATATGAGGGGTACGTCGGTTCTGTTAACTATGACAGGAAAGCAGATTATTATACAGGTGAGGTGAAGATAGGGGATAGGATTTATACGTATGAAGGAGACACTCTTGATGAGCTGAGGGAGGATTTTGAGGATATAATTGATTCCCTCATAGCCTTTGAAGAGATGGATGGCGAAGAGGATGAAGAGGAATAAGGCGTATTTCGAAGAAGCCTTTTGTAAATAAGGCATGAATGCATTTACCTGATGCATTCATGCCTTTATATGAGCCCGACGGCGCACGTTTCTAATGGTGTTTTGGCAGCTTCTATTTCCTTTTAATAAAGCGCATTGCCGCAGTGTGACTGGCCGGAGCCGTTGGAATGCCGTTTCCGAAACCGTGAGCCATTTTTCGTTCGCAGTCAGCACAGTACCGTCCGCTCTGAATTGACAGGCCGCACATACTGCAAGTCAGGGTCGGTTTGAATACGCTTTCAATATCGAGCTTTCCGCTTTTGACCATTCTCAGAATTGAGCTCTCGGAAACTCCGGTTTTTTCAAGTATTTCCTCTGCTTTGGCGGAGGGATTTTTGTTTATGTAGGCCTTGACCTTTTCAAAATCTCTTTCTTCCTGCCTGCAGCAGGAGGGACACAGCTCATCGCCGCTTCCCATGTACTGGAACACCATTGCACAGTTTTTACAGGTTTTGAATTCCATTTGGCTGCTCCCTTCCGGTGTGTTGTCACAAACATTTCTTTGTTGCTTTATCATGATACCTTATCCAACATTATATCATTTCCGGCAGGCTTTTCGACAAATTTCATTAGTGCTCTAAGAAAAACTTCGTTATTGCCGATATAGATACAAATGGCTATGGAAAGCATGGATCTTCATGGATGATTAAACTCAGAAAAATGGAGGTTCATTTTTTGTGCGCTTTTTTGCGGATACATATAAAATGAGTCGACCGGCAAAAGCTCGCCGGTCCGGCTCCGGTCGAGCTTTTGCCGGTCGGCTTATTTTTGCATTTAATCCGTTGCAGCAAAGCAAAACTTAAGCGCGCATTGTGAATGGGCCTCAAGGTAAGGAGGTACCATGAAAATTGCTCAAAGCAACGTAAACCTTGCATCGACTCATACAAATCATGAGGAGAACAGCATAAGGCTAAGAAGCGGGACTGTTACGCGCTCGTCTTTTATTGATTCTCTTAAGGGGCAGGAAAAGAAGATGGATTCGCTGGAAAAAACAGAGGTAAATCTTGGAGATGCGGCTCTGGGAAGTGAGAACTATACGTCATTCAAACCTGCGAAGACGGAGTCCCTGAGCACAGGGATGGACTCTCTTGAGGATCAGCTGTCTCAGATACGCATAAGTCTTCTTGAGAGGATCATAGATCTTCTGCGGCTGCTTTGGGGTGACTCGGGTAAAAGGGGGTATCACAGGACTCTCTCCAATACGGCCAATATGCTTGGGAGCAATATGCTCATCAGGACGAGTACTGTAACGGTGACGCACGTTGAGGAAGAGGAGACTACTTTTTGCGGAAAAGGAAAAGCGTTAACAGACGACGGGCGAGAGATTGATTTTAATGTGGAATTTTCCATGTCAAGGAGTCTTACGGAATATGCGGGAATGAGCATGTCTGATGCTGTTAGCTTTATTGATCCCCTTGTCATAAATGTTGGAAATGATGTGACACACATAAGTGATCAGTCCTTCTATTTTGATCTGGACAGTGATGGCAGGGAAGATAAAATCTCAAATCCCGGTAAGGGCAATGGCTTTCTTGCATATGATAAAAACGGAGATGGGATAATAGGCAATGGTTCAGAACTCTTTGGTACAAAGAGCGGAAACGGGTTCAGGGATCTCGGGGCATATGATGGTGACGGAAACGGCTGGATAGACGAGAATGATGAGATATATGATAAGCTCCGCATCTGGATCAGAAATGAGGACGGCACAGACACACTTATGAATCTTAAGGAAGCAGATGTGGGAGCTATTTATCTTGGAAACGCACCTACGGAGTTTTCTCATATCAATAACGCCTTCATGCACACTGCACAGACACGCGCTTCGGGAGTATTTCTGAGGGAGAGCGGAGGAGTTGGCATGGTGCAGCAGATAGACCTTGCGGCACTCTGACGAAAAATGTTTCAAAGCACCAATTCAGCCGCCGGCAGCAGAATTGTCACTGAATTGTAAAGCTGAGCTGACCAGCCCATCCACCCTTTGACTTTTGCTCTTTACAACATTAAAATTGGAATGTGGCAGTTAATTAAATGATGATGCCGATAAAAATTCATGCCCTCGATACACTACAGGCTTTTGTTTGTCGGCTCATAAAATTATAGAAGAGCGAGGTAGTCATGAACTGGGAGGAATATGTTAGGAAGGTTGTGCCATATACACCCGGAGAGCAGCCAAAAATAAATAACCTGATCAAGCTGAATACAAATGAGTGTCCTTATCCGCCGTCTCCGCTTGTAAAGGAGAGGCTTGACAAGCTGAGATATGAAGATCTGCGTCTCTATCCCGACCCGGATGCCTCATCTCTTGTCCTGACACTTTCGGAGTACTATAAGGTCCCGGAGGATCAGATATTTGTCGGCGTAGGGTCTGATGATGTTATATCAATGGCTTTTCTGACCTTCTTCAATTCGGATAAGCCGATCCTTTTTCCGGATGTGACGTATTCTTTTTATGACGTGTGGGCGGAGCTGTACAGAATACCATACAGTAAGGTCCCTCTCGATGAGAACTTCAGAATAAAGAGAGAGGATTACTATGGTGATAATGGCGGAGTGATCTTCCCTAATCCGAATGCACCAACAGGTATTCTTGAGGGACCGGACATGATAAGGGATGTCCTGGATCACAACAAGGACAGCGTAGTTATCATAGATGAGGCTTATATAGATTTTGGCGGAAAGAGCTGCCTTGAGCTGATAAATGAATATGACAATCTTCTGGTTGTTCAGACCTTCTCCAAGTCAAGGGCCATGGCCGGCATTCGTATAGGCTATGCTTTCGGCTCCAAAAAGCTCATCAGCTATCTCAAGGATGTGAAATTCTCTTTTAATTCATATACAATGAACCGCCCTTCACTTGCCCTTGGAGCAGCTGCCATAGAGGATGATGAGTATTTTAAGGCCACCTGCAAAAAAATCATCAACACAAGAGAAAATACCAAGGCTGAACTTAAGAAGCTTGGATTCGAATTCCCTGACTCCTGTGCCAACTTCATTTTTGCCAGGCATCCGGAAAAATCCGGAAAGGAGATATTTGATCGACTTCGTGAGGAAGGAATTATCGTAAGACGCTGGGATCATGCGAGAATATCAGAATACCTGCGCATCACCATAGGAACCGATGATGAGATGGACAGGCTTCTTGCCGTACTTAAAAATATCCTTACACCTCTTGCAATATTCTGAAAGGATGTTATAGTAAAACTCTGTAACTAATGAACTGCAGCGAAATAACCTGAACAAATTACTTGCCTGAATTTCCAAATGATTGAGACGGTACACCAGACAATGCCCGCATTGCCTGCGTTTTCTTCCTTGCATTTGAAAATCTATCCTTCGCAGACTGTTCAGCTAATTATGCTAAAGTTCCTAAACAAATGGATGTCAGTTATAGAGGAGCGTTTAATGTTTAAGAAATACCTGATAGTTTTTTTGATTTCAATGGTTCCGCTCGTTGAGCTTCGAGGAGCTGTTCCCTATGCAATAGCAATGGGCCTTCCGGTTCTTCCCAGCTACATTATAGCCATTATCGGCAATATGATCCCTGTTCCCTTCATCTTCTTTTTTGCAAGGAAGGTTCTTGAGTGGGGAAAGGATAAGCCGGTTATTGGAAAGTTCTTTACCTTCTGTCTTGAAAAGGGACACAAGGGAGGTGAGGCACTCAAGCAGAAGGCCGGGAAAGGCCTTTATTGGGCACTTTTTCTCTTTGTAGGAATTCCGGTTCCCGGGACAGGTGCATGGACGGGTACACTTGCAGCATCAATCCTTGATATGGATTTTAAGAAAAGTGTGAGGGCAATCATCTGCGGAGTTGTCCTGGCCGGCGTCATAATGGGACTTGGTACCAAGATAATTATGCTTATAGCAGGACTGTTTTAAGATATGGAAGCTTACACCGATTTTGCAGCTGTATATGACACCTTTATGGATGAAACCCCATACGAAGTATGGGGTGATTTTGTAGTGGGGCTGATTGAAAAATATGGAGTTTCAAGACCCTCACATGTCGATGGAAAACAGGAGGCAGAGGAGAATTCCGAAAAAGCCCTTGAGCAGGAAAAGAATCTCGTGGTTGAACTGGGCTGCGGTACGGGGAGCTTTTCGCAGGTACTAAGAAGACGAGGGTATGATATCATAGGTATAGATATGTCCCCTGAAATGCTTGATCTTGCCAGGAAAAAGAGCGTGGAAGCCGGTATGGACATTATGTACATAGAGCAGGACATGAGGGAACTTGACCTGTACTGTACCGCCGGAACAATTGTCAGTGTCTGCGACAGTATTAATTACATACTTACAGATGAAGAGATTGTAGAGATCTTCAGGCTGGTAAACAACTTTCTTTATCCGGGCGGTGTCTTTATCTTTGACTTCAATACACTGCATAAGTACAGGGACGTTATAGGTGATGCTACAATTGCCGAGAACAGGGATGACTGCAGCTTTATATGGGAGAATTACTTCCACGAAGATGGGCATATCAACGAATATGACCTCACGATCTTTGCAAGGACGGGAAAAGAGACAGATACTTTCAGACGCTCGATGGAGACACATTATCAGAGAGGGTTTGAGATTGATGAGATGATCGGCTTTGTGAAAGAGGCCGGTCTTGAGTTTATAGCTTCAATAGACGCGGATACCTATGAAGAGCCGGATGAAAACAGCGAGCGTATCTACATAGTTGCAGGAGAGAAGGGAAAATGATAGTCGTCATAATCAGCTGGATTTACATTTTTCTGATAAGCATAACTATCGGACTTGGGGTCAACAGGGCACTTTCAAGGCTTATCCCAGTCCCGGCGGTATCAGAGTCCGGCATAACAGGGCTCTGCGTCACCGGTATCACAACGCTTACTGTATACGCTGAGGTTTTCAGCATTTTCTATAAGGTAGGAGCATTGTGCCATATACTTGTGCCGGCGGCAGCTGTTATCATCGGTTTTAAGATGAGAGGCGAACTTGGAGAGATTATTTTGAATCTCAGAAGGGAAATACGCGGCAACAGGCTGGTGGTTCTGGTGCTCATAGTGCTTGCGGGAGCTTTTTTTACTTCCAGGGGAACCTTTCACACAGATACGGGAATCTATCATGCGCAGGCCATAAGGCTGCTGGAAGAATACGGTGTTCTCAAGGGGCTTGGCAATCTTCAGCTTCACTTTGCATACAACAGTGCATACCTTTCTCTGTGCGCTCTTTTCACTCTCAGCTTCATACTTCCTTTTGCGCTGCATACCATGACCGGATTCTTTATGGTTGTTTTTTCGGTGTATGCTGCCTTCGGACTTTTTGGCTTTGCGGAGCACAGGCGTCACGGCGGTGATTTTGCCAGGATTGCCCTGCTGATATACTCAGTCACAAATCTTACAGGCCTTCAGTCGCCTGCAACGGATTACGGTACCATGTTTTTTTCGCTCTATATCCTTGTGGAATGGATAAGCTGGGCGGAGGAAAAGAGTACCGGGGATAAAATAAGGGACATTGCGGAATATGGCTACCTGTCGGTGCTGTCAATATTTGTAGTCAGCATGAAGCTGTCAGCAGCCCTTCTGGTTGTTCTGGCAGTACTTCCCGCAGTTATGCTTGTTCAAAAGAAAATGTGGAAGGAGCTTGTTTCGTTTCTTTTGATAGGCTTTTTGTCATTTCTTCCCTATCTTGTCAGGAATGTCATAATCTCGGGATGGCTCTTTTATCCTGTGGCGGCAATCGATCTTTTCGATGTGGTGTGGAAGATTCCTGCAGAGTATATGAAGGTTGATTCAGACCAGATCAAGGTCTGGGGGAGATGCCTGTATGACATAACCAAAGTAGATGAGGGTATCACCACCTGGCTTCCGGTCTGGTGGGAGGAGAGACGCCACTACGAGGAGATGCTGATCTATTCCCAGTTTGTTGCGGCACTTCTCCTAGGAGCTACGGCGGTTACACGGGCTGTTAAGAAAGAACTGAACGGAGCTGTCTGTGTTTTTTACCTGGCAGTCGTGATAAATATTGCAATGTGGTTTCTCACAGCGCCCTTTATCAGGTACGGGCTGGCATTTCTTCTGATTTTTCCGCTCTGCGCCGTGGGAGATGCACTCGATGTCATAATCGGGAAAAAGAGTGTTATCCTTGGACTTGCTGCTTTACTTATAGCAGTAAACTTTGGAAGCTGGATAGACAACTATTTTACTGACGACATGGTATTTGTTAAGCACTACATTATGTCGGGCAACTACGTCACACCCGTACCATTTGACAACCCTCAGATGTCTGCTATGGATATGAATGGTCTTACGGTGTATGTAGCGGGGCTTGATGAAATTAACAGCTACTACACCTGCCCTGGAACCTGTTATGATTTCATGGCAGAGCGCACAGAGCTCATCGGGAAAGACATATACTCGGGCTTTAAGCCAAAAGAAAAATAAGGCCGGCTCCCAAATGCGTCTGTACCCGAAAATACCTCTCTAAGTACCGACGAGCTCGAAGGGCCTCTTGGCTGCCTATGCAATATGCACAGCCCCTGAGCCGCCGGATGACTTTTGACCTAGATAAAATCATACATCGATGAAGCCTTCAAAAACAGTAGTAGCCGGACCTTCCATGATCACCGAGGAGCTTGGATTACCATCCCATGAGCAGGTAACGTCTCCTCCGAGTACATGGACTATCACCTTGTTGTCGGTGTGTCCGTTGAGTATGCATGCAACTGTAGTGGCGCAGCACCCTGTACCGCATGCCAGGGTCTCGCCGGTTCCACGTTCCCAGACTCTCATGTGTACATTGCCGCGGTCGTCGAGCCTGACGAATTCGGTATTTATTCTTTTTGGAAAGAAACTGTGATTTTCGAACAGGGGTCCGATCTTTTCAATTTCGAAGGCATTGAGGTCCTGGTCATTTGGAAGGAATACCACTGCATGGGGATTGCCCATTGAGACACAGGTCATTTTGTATTCGGTGCCATCTACTACTATCGGTACACTGACAAGAGGCGCGTCTGGATTCATTGAAGGCGACGAAGAGCCATTGGCAGATGCGCTCGTGATGTCGACGGGAATCTGTTTTGGTACAAGGATGGGTTCGCCCATATCCACCCTGACGCTTTCTACCAGATCGTTGGCCCCTACACTCAGGTCTATGTATTTATTTTTGCCGGCGCTCATGATTGTAAGCTTCTTTTTGTCTGTAAGTCTGTGATCATATACATACTTGGCAACGCATCTTATGCCGTTTCCGCACATCTCAGATCTTGATCCGTCGGCATTGTACATCTCCATCTCGAAGTCTGCAGTCCCATCCGGCACGGGATTTATGAAAATAAGTCCGTCTGACCCGACTCCAAAATGTCTGTCAGACAACAGTCTTGCCAGTTCAGGCTTTCTATCCTGCGAAACGATATTCTTTTCTCCGTCAACATAAACATAATCATTCCCGCATCCATGCATCTTGGTAAACTCTATCCTCATATTTTCCTCCCTGTGGTATCAATAAAGCTGCAACATATTTCCTATGACCTCAATATCCTTTCTATATCTTAGCATAATTCTCTCATTTACAATATCTCTCAAATAGTTTAAAATATTCTCTGTATGTACTGCAAAAGTGGGCGTATATACGTATTTTATATGAGAAATGGGAGTGACGATTATGGCATTATTAGAGAAATGGCGCGATATGGCTTATTCTGAGACGGCCAATAAGGGCGATCTGCAGAAACTCTGGACAGATTATTTCCAGAAGGAAAGAGATATTTATGCTGAGCTTTTGAAGAATCCTGACGAAGTGGTTAAGGGTACGGTCAAGGAGCTTGCTGAGAAATATGGTGTTGACATCATGACTATGGTTGGTTTCCTTGATGGCATCAATGACAGTCTTAAGGAGGCAAATCCTATTGATGAGATGGAAGAGGACACCGAGGTAAATCTTGGATTTGAGAAGGAGCTTCTCTACAAGAATATGGTCGGAGCCGGAGCTGACTGGCTGTACAATCTTCCTGAATGGAACAGTATTTTTGATGAAGCCAAAAGGAAAGAGCTCTACAAAGAGGAGAAGGCTGCTCATACAATAAGAAAAGAGAACAAGGTATATCCCAACGATCCCTGCCCGTGCGGAAGCGGCAAAAAATATAAGAAGTGCCACGGCAGATAATCTGTAGCCCCGGAATCGGCGACAGATGACAATGCGGCATCCGGAAAACCGGCAGATTTGTACCGGCTACTAATTATCCGGTGTAAAAGGCATTACAATAGATTAGGAGGCTGAAGTGACTAAAGAAGAGTTTCTGGAATTGTACCGTCATTCGATGGCACATATTCTGGCAAAGGCAGTAATTGAAATATATGGGAAAGAGGTACAGTATGCCATCGGTCCGCAGATTGATGACGGCTGTTACTACGACTTTGTACTTCCAAAGCCTGTAACCCAGGAAGACTTCAAGATGATCGAGGACAAGATGCGTGAGATCATCAAGAGAAGAGAGAACTGGACAAGGAAGGAAGTGTCCAAGGCAGAGGCACTTGAGATTTTCAAGGATCAGAAGTTTAAGACAGAGCTTATCAATGACCTGCCGGAGGGCGAGATCATCACGATTTATAATACAGGTGATGATTTTGTAGATCTCTGCAGAGGACCTCATGTTGAGAATTCACAGGAACTGATGAATGTTTCATACCAGATCAAGTCCGTATCGGGTGCTTACTGGAGAGGAGATGAGAAGAGAGACCAGCTCTCCAGGATTTACCTCTATGCATTCCCCAGTAAGGATGAGCTCAAACAGCACATAAAGATGATACAGGAGGCTTTGGAGAGAGACCACAAGAAGATTGGTCCCCAGCTTGACCTGTTCATGTTCGACGAAACAGCACCGGGTATGCCATACTGGCTTCCGAGGGGCTGGAGAATGTATCAGGCTCTTCTTAAGTACTCCAGAGAGATTCAGGACAGACATGGCTATACTGAGATAGCAGCTCCTCTTGTAAATAACAAGAAGCTCTGGCTCATAAGCGGACACTGGGCTCACTACGTAAATAATATGTTCATGGTTCCCGGCATGGAAGGTCAGCTTAAGGCTGATGCTGAGATTCCCGGTGTTCTTGAGAATATCAACGACCCTAACGAGGAACCAAAGAACGTGAAGATTGTAGCGGGATCAATGGTATACAACAGGGAGCTTGATGACACGATGGCGGCAAAGCCAATGAACTGCCCCAATGCCATGATGACCTACAAGAGGACAAATCACTCTTACAAAGAGCTTCCTATCAGATACAGTGAATATGACGTCCTTCACCGCAAGGAAAAGTCCGGACAGATGAACGGACTGTTCAGGGTGCAGGAGTTCCGTCAGGATGATGATCACACCTTTGTAATGGAATCTCAGATAAAGGAAGAGATTGCCGATATCATCTCAATTGCGGATGAGATATACTCAACCTTTGGTGTTACTTACAGGGCAGAGCTGTCGACAAGGCCTGATGATTTCATGGGTGATATAGAGGTATGGAACAGAGCTGAGGCTGCACTCAAGGAGATACTTGATGAGAAGTACGGAGAGGGTGGATACGAGGTTAATGAAGGAGACGGAGCCTTCTATGGCCCCAAGATCGACCTTCAGATCAAGGATGCCCTTGGAAGAGAGTGGCAGTGTGGAACGGTACAGCTTGATTTCCAGCTTCCGCACAACTTTGGCCTGACCTACCAGGCGCAGGACGGAAGCATGCAGATGCCTGTTGTTATTCACAGGGCAATATATGGTTCGCTGGAGAGATTTATAGGAATCATAATCGAGAACTTCAAGGGCGTATTCCCGTTCTGGCTCAGCCCTTACCAGGTTGGAATTGTTCCTATCAGGCTTGAGCACAATGAGTATGCTGCCAAGGTTGAAAAGGCGCTCATGGACGCAGGAATCCGCGTTGAGAGTGACTTCTCTGACAACAACATGAAGGAGAAGATAAAGAAATACAAGAACTACAAGGATCCATATATTCTCGTGATCGGAGACAGGGAAGCTGCCGAGAATACAGTATCCATAAATGTCCGCGGATCCAACAAGCAGATCCAGAATGTTCCTTTGGAGGAGCTTGTCAGAATGTGCAAAAAGATGAATGAAGAGCATTCGCTTGAGCTCATCGACAGTGTAGAAGCTTAAGAAATGTAAAAAAGAAAGGCACAGCACTTCAGGGCGCTGTGCCTTTTATGAAGGAATATGCTTATGCCAACAAATAAAGAGACAAAAGCGGAGAGGGTGGCAGGCTGCGGCTTTTTTCTTGCAGCTGTATTTTGCCTTATAAGGTCATGCATCCTGTCCTTTTCGATAGATATATGGTATGATGAGCTCTTTTCCATGGAGTTTTCATCTCGCCCGGTAACGGAGCTTGTTTCCCTGACGGCAAGGGATGTTCATCCTCCCCTGTATTATATGATCCTCAGGTTTTTTACACTGCTCATGCGAGGGCTTGGCGTGATCGGCACTCAGAATGGTGAGCTTACTGTTGAAACAGCGGCAAAGCTTGTTTCTGTTCTGCCGTTTGTAATACTTATGGTATATTCTGCTACAACTGTGAGAAAGAGCTTTGGAACACTTGCTGCCGGGCTTTTTTCTTTTGCGATCATAACAATGCCGCAGATGCCGGAGTACACAACAGAGATAAGGATGTACAGCTGGGCAATACTGTTTGTTACTGCGGCGCTTCTCCATGCTTTTGCCCTTGCCAGGGATGTGTGGGAGAAGAGAAAATGCGGATTTGATGTGCCTGATGGAGCGGCGCTTTGGCTGTATTCTGCGGCAGCCGCCTATACACACTATTATGCGGCATTTGCAGTGGGAATCATAATCGGTCTTTTGGTGTGCTGGATGATCATTTACTATATTTCAAGGATGAAAGGAAAAGAGGAGCACGGACCGATAAACTTTAAGCCCATAGCAACAGCTGTTGCAGCTATGAATCTTGTGATAATATCTTATATACCATGGGCCTCTGTGGTGCTCTCCCAGGTCGGCACGGTAAAAGAAAGCTACTGGATTCAGCCTGTCGGGCTAAGGAGCCTTGGGAGCTGTGCAAAGCATCTGTTCAAGGGATATTTCTCTGAAAGCGCGGTAGGAACTGTCCTGGCTGTAGTCCTGTTTTTGACGGTGTGTGTCCTATTTGTAAGGACTCTTTTCAGAGCTGTGAAAGAGAAGGAGGAGAATGCTGTCCTTTCTCTCTATGCATTTGCTGTGCTGCCTCTTGTGGTTGCAGCGGGACTGTTGGCATCGATCCTGATCCGTCCTGTTTTTGTCAATAGATATATGCTTCCCTCTTATGGGTGCTTCTGGCTTTCTGTCTCAATAATGACCGGCAGGGAGGTAAGAGAATTCCTGGCAAATAAAGAGAAAAGATTTGCTTTCGGAGCCTTGATCGGCGCTGTGCTGATGGCTCTTGTGGCTGTCATTGGGGCGGTTGACTTCAGGGCATTTATCGGGAATGAGGAATACAGGATCGTAAACATGAAAAAGACCCTTTCGTTGTTTGAAGGCATCAGTTCTGATACAATTATCATCAGTAATTTCAATCAGGTGCAGGGGCTTTTGTCCTATTACCTTAACCGGGATGAGAGCGGGGAGGTAATGGATGTTTATCTCTACGAAGGAGAACCAGAGCCTTTGATAATGGAGACGGTTCCCGGGCTTAAGACTATAGAGGATTCGGTAGATATAGCCAATTATCTGGAAAGTGGTAAACAGGTTATGTTCCTCGGAAGCTTTAACAGCAGAGAGGATATAATTGAAGACTGGAAGGAAGATATGGGAATTGAAAGCGTCAATGAGGGGAGCTACCTCATGGAGCGCTACTGGTTTGATGTTTTCAGGCTAAGCCAATGAAAGGATGATGCCGCCTGCAGATTTTTGTAGTGTATCCGGGGCATGGGCATATTGCCAAATTTACAATATGAGCCTTTGCCGGTGCCATCATATGATTGAATAGTGTCAGGCGGTTTGTGAAAAATGCAGAACGTCCTAAGGGATTCAGCGCAATAGGGATTCCTTCGGGACCGGTTGTACAAAGGGAGTACAGATGAAAAAGAAGCGTGTTTTGGCGTTGGTAGTGGTGCTTGCCATGATGACCTTTGCAGCTGCGCCGGCAGGTGCAGCAGAGTCCGGGAAGAGTGAAGCGCAGAGCGGCTCGCAGCAGACATCAGAGGATAAAGGCGAGGCTGCAAAAGAAAATAATGGTGAAGCGCCGAAAGGTGATGGCGATGCGGCTGCTGAAAATGACACTGCTGCCGGAGCGTCAGAAAGTGAAGGCGCGGCAGCGATGCCTTCAAAGACACAGGATGTAAATGACGGTGAATCTGATGTTGCGACATACTGCAGCTTTGTCATACCGGGCCAATTTGAGATAAGCGAGTATAAAGGGGTTTTTGTCAATAAGAGCTATCCGATGGAGTCGTCGACGATCCAGTACAGCTACTATGACAACGGGCTTTCCGAAATGCTGACAAACAGGGAAAAACAGGAGCGAAAGGAAGAGAACACCCTTCCGGCTGCAGTCAAAACAGCCGAGCTGACAAAGGGCATATATGAGGAAACTCTTGCCGCAGCCTACAACAAAGAGTACGGAGAGGATGTAGGCTTTACGGTGTCATCATTTGATAACATCACTGTCGACGGCTACCCTGGATATAAGATTGAGTCAAGCTTTACACAGACCGGGCAGGAAACCGTTCATCAGACGGTATATCTTCTCCTCTCAAAGTACAGGACTTTTACCGTTACCTTCCAGAGAGCAGAGGATGATGACTGCGAGGAACTGTTCGAAAACTGCGCCGCTACAATTCACGTGCATTAAAATGCAATATAGTTTGTTGCTGTATCAAAAGCCATGTTATACTGTTAATATATACGTGAATTATCGAAGAGAGACTGCGGATGTACGAAGAGCTGACAGAGCTGATACAAAAAGGCGATATTGATGAAGCGCTCTATGTGTTTCAGGAGGAGTTTTTTCATATTGACGAGAAAACTCCGGAGGATGCTGCAAGACTATGCGTATTGGAGGCCTCTATATGGGAGTTTTTAAATGATCCGGTCGCTGAGTTCGAGGCGATAGGAAGAGGACTTAGGTATGACCCCGGCAACTATGAGCTCTTTTACATGCTGGGGCTTTACTACATTAATACCAATATCAATCAGGCCTTTTTGTGCATGGAGATGGCGCTCTTTTACTGTAGCTGTGAAGAGGACAGAGCGCTCATCGCGGGCCAGGTGGAGGAGCTTAAGAAAAACCCTGCCATGGATGTGAAGAATACCAGCATCATGATCCTCTCCTACAATGACCCTGATATCTTAAAGGACTGCATTGATTCTGTTGAAAAATATGTTCCGCCGGGCAGCTACGAGATAGTTGTTGTGGACAATGCGTCGACGGATACGCAAGTGCCTGGGCTTCTGAGAAGTAAAAGGGATGATGCACCCTGCCGGTTTGTTCTTGTGGAAAATGCGGAAAATGAGGGCTTTCCAAAGGGCTGTAACACTGGGGCGAGGAATTGTTCACCGGGAAATGATATCTTTTTTCTGAACAACGATGCTGTCCTGATGCAGAACTCACTGTTTTTTATGAGAATGGGATTGTATGAGGACAGGAATGTCGGAGCGGTAGGACCGATGTCAAACAGTGCATCCCTTCAGGAGGTTGACAGATCTCTGATTGACGGGGCAAAAGAGTTTGATGGCGACATTCCGTGGCACAGGCAGGCCGGATACCGGAGAGCGCGAAAGATTTTTGAAAAATATGCTTCAAAGAACAGCACGCTCATGAATAATCCATATACCAGGGTGTTCAGGCTTACAGGGTTTGCGCTGCTGATATCTGCGCAGGCGCTTAAGGCGGTCTCTTTGGGCGGACAGGTGTTTGACGAAGCGTTTTCTCCGGGGTATTTTGAGGATGATGATCTGGGGATAAGAGTTGCAAGAGCCGGATTTACCCAGCTGGTATGCAGGAACAGCTTTGTATACCACAATGGCGGAAGCGGTTTTGAAGGCGCCGGAGATGCCATGGAAAGAGGACGGGAAAAATTCGTCAATAAGTGGGGCTTTGATATCTGGGGTTATTCCCTTCCCTGGTTCGATGCGGCTGATGCGGTGATAGAGCTTTCGAAAGAGAAAAGGGGACATCTTCGGATAATAGATTTTACCTGTGGCTTTGGCGCCACAGCTGCGTATATTAAGAGCAAATGCCCTGAGGCCTTTGTGGCCGGAGTGTGCAGAACGTCTTTTGAAGCGGGAATTGCACGGCATCTGGCTGACGAGGTGGCGTTTGGTGAACTGAATACGATGAGACTGCCCTGGGAACGACATTCTTTCGATGTGGTTATTGCTGAAAAAAAGGATGTATGTAAGTGCAGGATAGCGGAATGTCTGTGTGAGGGAGGGATTCCGTTGACGGACAATCTGGAGGATACACAATGATCTGCCCTAAGTGTGGCAAGCTTTTGCCGGATAATATCAATTCAATAATGACCTTTTGCCCTGTCTGCGGAGAAAAGCTTTTTGAACTCGGCAGAAAATACCTGATAGAGATTCATTGCAGCGGGCAGAGGGACGATGAGAATACTTCAATGCTTGTTTTTGTTGATGACAAGCATCTGTATGAGGTAAAACCCGGTGACAGCATTTGCTTTGCAGTGGAGGCGGGTGTTCATTCCCTCAAATTCAGATACAAAATAAGAAGCAAGACAATAACTGTTCTGGCGACCAGCAGCTATGCAATAAATACCTTTTACAATACCCTGAGCGGTCTCATCGAGACAATAGTTAAGGTTGTTGATGATTCGGAGGATGGCCTGAATGCCGAGAAGCTTGCGGAAACTGAGCTGACTGCTCCTGTTATGATATCTGAGGATGGCAGAAAGAGCTTTGATATCCTAATGGGAGAAGATGAACCGGAATATGTGATCAAGGCGACGTCGGGATTTAAGACCGGGATACTGAGGCTGTTTACTGAGAGGATGGAATTTTCATCATCTGCTGACATCAGGAAGGATATTACGTATTACAAGGATGTAGCCGGTGTTAAGAAAAAGATGGGCGCCATTGATGTACAATGTGAGGGAAATGTTCATAAAGTTTATAGTATTCCGAAAGATATCTACAATGAGGTTATGGCATATTTGAACAATAAAATAAGTGAGGTTCAAAAGAAGAATTGACAGGCTTCTGGAGCGGAAACCAAAAAACAAATACAACAATATGAAATAAAGAATGCAAACAGCGCCCGGGTGCTGTTTGTTTTTTCGTACATATTGCAAAAATTACACAGACCAGCAAATATCAAGCTTTGAGAGATATTCGGAAATCAGTGAGTCATTTTATCAATGAATTGTGAAAGCTGTGTGAACACTTTTGCAAATTCTTGTGATACACTGCATTTTCGTGAAAATGCCAAAAAACTGTGGTCAATCTACCTAAAATTTCGTTTGAAAATTCCCCCAAAAAGTGAATGACGAAAAAACGTCTATGTGTTATTCTTATTACTGCAAAAGGAAAGATATTTCACAAGAGAATAAGATAGGAGGTAATATAGCATGACGAAAGCTGAAATTTTGAAAAGAGAGATTCTTTCACAGTATAAAAGCGTTAGACAATTTGCAATAGATATGTCGATACCATACAGCACATTAGTAACTGCACTTGACAGGGGAATTGAGGGAATGGCTTACGGAACGGTTATCAAGATGTGCGACCGCCTCAATCTCAATCCGGTTGATTTCTCTACACTGGAGCAGGGAACTGATCTTGGTAAGAAGATCGTAGAGAACAGAGTGATGCAGCAGTATGTTAAGCTCAACAAGGCAGGGCGCAAGAAGATTCTTGATATGATGGGAGATTTCTCACAGCTTGACAAGTACCAGGCTGACTGATGAACCGGCAGGATTTATAATTGAGATGAAAAGACTCCGCGGATTTGATATAATATCCGCGGAGTTTTATTTATTAAAGATGGAGGGACAACATGAAATATGATTATCTTGTAGTGGGCAGTGGTCTGTTCGGAGCTGTCTTCGCCCATGAGATGAACAAACAGGGAAAGAGCGTCCTTGTCATAGATAAGAGGGATCATGTCGGAGGAAATATCTACACTGAGAACCGGATGGGCATAAATGTGCACATGTACGGAGCCCACATTTTCCATACATCAGATAAGGAGGTGTGGGACTATGTCAATGCCTTTGCAGATTTCAACAATTACATCAACTCTCCGGTAGCTGTTTATAAGGATGAGCTTTACAATCTGCCCTTTAATATGAACACATTCAGCAAAATGTGGGGGATCAGGACTCCGCAGGAGGCAAAAAGCATAATAGATGCCCAGGCTCAAAAAGAGGTTGAGAGGATTAAAAAAGAGAGCGGGCAGGATACCTTTTCTCCAAAGAACCTTGAGGAACAGGCTCTTTCTTTAGCCGGAAGAGATATCTATGAAAAGCTTGTGAAGGGATACACTGAAAAGCAGTGGGGAAGGGACTGCCGTGAGCTTCCTGCTTTTATAATAAAAAGACTTCCCATGAGATTTGTCTATGACAACAATTACTTTAACGACAGGTATCAGGGTATTCCGACAGGCGGCTATACGGCTCTGGTTGAAAAGCTCCTTGAGGGTGTTACAGTCAGAACCGGGGTGGATTATTATTCCTTTGTAAAGATGGACGGAGATGTTCCGGCAAAACCATTTGAAAGTGTAGCCGGAGACAGCTTTGGCAGGATACTGTTTACCGGAATGATAGATGAGTTCTTTGGCTATCGGCTTGGAACACTGGAGTACAGATCGCTCAGGTTTGAAACGCAGGATCTGCCTGATGTCGACAATTATCAGGGCAATGCGGTTGTGAACTATACAGAGAGAGAGGTGCCTTATACCAGAATAATTGAGCACAAGCATTTTGAGTTTGGAAAGGGAAGCGGCACCATAATCACCCGTGAATATCCGGCAAACTGGAAGCATGGGGATGAGCCGTATTATCCAATGAATGACGACAAAAACAATGAGCTCTTTTCAAAGTATGTTGAACTTTCTGAGGATTATCCGGATATTCTTTTCGGAGGAAGGCTTGGGCAGTACAAGTACTACAACATGGACCAGGTAGTAAGAGAAGCTCTCGATATGAGCATAAAAATGAAATAAGCAAAAACGAAATAAGCAAAAATGAAACAGGCCCCGTGCATACTCTGCACGGGGCCTGTCTATATAATTGCAACCGACCCTTCTGCAGCAGGGCGGTCTAAGCGCCTTGGGGGGCGCTGTAAATTCTTCTTATCCAGGATACGCACTGGTACACTAGTACACCAAATAATAAATAACCGATAATTTTTCCAGATGCCGCGTTGTCATCAGTCGTCGATGCCCGCATCGACTCCTTCTTCCGCCTTGCATCTGAAAAAATTCTCGGCGGATTTGATACAGTTATTTATTATTTGGTGTACTAGCAGTAGTTATTGAACATCATGCCGGAATATTCGCTGGTGACATATGGGGATGAGTAGTCTCTGCTGTCAGGGTTCCGGTAATTTACTACCGGTCTGTCTACATATTTCATGGGATCTACCGATATATCTTTTGTCTTTTCAATAAGAGCATCGGCAAATTTGTTTAAGGGCTCCAGTGATGCCATGCTGTCTGCTCCGGACACGGCCTGGTGAAGGAGCTCTTCATCGATGGACAGCGTACCATTCGCTTCAAGCGATATGCCGATATCCTGAGTACCGGTAAGATACTGCTGTGCAATGCCCACTATCTCGGTCCGGAGCTTGGTTGATTTGAACTTTGCATCAGTGGCACCGGAGGCTTCCTCTACAAAACGGTTGTAATTGTCTACAAGCGATGTGACGTGGGACAGCAGTGCCTCATTGTCTCTTTTTACTCCGACCTGTATGGGGTTGCCGGGGGAGGTTATGCCCTTTAGGTTTATATCAAATTTTCCCCCTACGGTAAACCGGTTGGATACCGCTGTCCTGTCTTCGCCGTTAAGTGAAAAGTGTGCGTTGGACGCCGGCTCTGCAACCATTCCAAGACCAAGATATTCCACGGCGCCGGAGGCCATGGAGCCGGAGGATTCATATATTTCGAACTGACTGGACTCGCCTGCCTTGAGGCCGGTATGGGTGGATGCTATTTCCAGTGCAGCTCTGCCGCCATCCTCTATGATGCTGGCCTTAAGCCCAACACCGGCTTTGTTTATCAGCTGTTCAAGCTTTTGCTGAACATCTATATTCCTGTCGTTGTTGTATATACTGAACTGGAACTCGTATTCCTGACCGTCGATCCTTGCTTCAAATGCATAATTGTCTGCCGGAAGTCCGGTGACATCTTTGGGAAGAAGCCTTCCGCGGTTTACCTGACTCTTGGCAAGTTGTGTAACTTCTATGTCGAATCCGATATTTCCTATATCCTTGTCGGGGGTATTGCCGATGTAGGAAGCGGTCACAAGATCGTCATCTGAAGTGAAAGCAGAGGAGTGATTTAAATTTGACTTATCCTGCTGGTCGCTGAGAGTTTTGATACTGCCCTGTAGACGCCGTGCTTTTTCTTTAATATTAATTGCTTCGTTGCGCGAAGAATCATCATTTGTCAAAAGATAGAGAGGGGACTTCTTGTTGATTTTGGCGATAGATTTGTAAACATCTCTGAGCTCATCCTTGCGATGAGCGTCAGCCTGCGTTACATCTTTGGATACATAGTCCTGTATGAAATGGTTGTAAGCACCATTAAAAGAAATGCCTGCCATAATGCCCCTCCTTTCTTCCTTGATTACGTACGTGTAATATCTTCTACCATTCCATTGGTATCATCCGCACGAGGGCATATCAAGCCACGTTTAGTTACTTTTATTCTAACTTAAAATAGTCAAATGTCAACGTATTTGGGGCTTTTTTGGAATGATTTAATATAAAATTAATAATTAATTGCCCTACAGCGTATAAGTGTATTATTATGAGAGTGATAATACTATGAGAAAAGGGTAAAGGACTGTATGTTTATTGTTGTAATGCTGGCTTTTCTGCTGCTTTCGGCATTTATGGCACATAAGACTAAAAAGCATATTACGCAGTGTACTTCCATTGTTTTTGCAGGCGTTATACTGACAATGTATGTGCTGGCTTTTTTCAGAGCGCTTGATTTTTTGTGGATTATAGCTGCTTTTGTAATCCCTGGTGTTATGGCCGCTGTGATTTTTGAGGGAAAAGAAGGAATTGAAGGTGTTCTTAAAAAACTGACAGATCCAATCATTATCCTGCTTGGAATCTGCACATTAGCGGTCGGCTTGTGTGCTTCAGAGATGGTCTTTACCTGGTGGGATGATATCAACTACTGGTCATCGGATGCAAAACAGCTCTTTTTCCTTAACGGATTTCCCGGAAAATATGGAAACGTCTCGCCGGAGTTTGGAGATTATCCTCCGGTTACGTCGCTGGTGAAATGGCTTTTTCTGCAGCTTGGGGGATCGTCATATAATGAGAGCCTACAGTTTCTGGGATATTTTTTTGCAAATGCAGTGTTTATGCTTCCTCTCGTTGGAAAGGCTGCTGAGTGCATAGATGAACTGGATGTCAGTGCAGCTTTCAGAGCACTTCTTAAGGGGACCTCATTTCTGGGAGCAATGCTGCTTCCCGGGGTGTTCAATGGCATAATCTATTATGGGACACCTGCAGATATCACAATGGCAATAGTGTACGGGGCGTTGCTTTTATCCATATATGATGATAAAGACTGCACGGATTTTTATTACTATGCCAGGATAGCGATGTACACGGCGGTGTTTCTTCTGACCAAATCCATAGGCTTTGAGTGGGCGATGTTTGCGCTTGCATTTTACTTCTTATGGGGGCGCCGCAAAAAGAGGATACTTATTTCTGCTCTGTTTGCCGGGACTTTCTGGGGGAGCTGGCTCCTTTTCTGTTTTGTGAACAGGAGAGTTGCAAAGCTCACGGGCGCAGGCATTAAAATGGCGACATCCGGCAGCTACAGCGCACCGGACAATGCTGTGCAAAAGCTTGTGTTCTTTGCGCAGGGCTTCCTTTTTGAACCGATGCATGCGGATCACAACATGACGATTGACCTGTCTACGGGCGCCTTTGTTGTTTTGATTTTTTTGGCGGTGGTTGCTTTGCATATGTTCAGGGTCATAAACCGCAGGGAAATGGGAAAGCTGATGCTCTTTCTGGCACTGAGCGCTGTTTTTTCCTATGCGATTGTCTTTGCTGCACATATTACAATTTTCCAAACAGAGGATCAGTATCTTGAACCCTATGCGATGGCTGTTTCAATAGCGAGATACTGTTCACCCTTTGCTCTGGGCGGAACGTATCTCATAATGGGAATGTGCTTCGACAGACTCAGGAGCTTCGGAAAAACAATGAGAGTAGTAGCGGCTCTCTGCGCAGCTCTTGCTTTTGTTTTTCTGACTGCCGATTACAGCGGACTGTACAGATATCTTATCGGATACAGGGCTGATGTTCAGAATGACAGGGCTTATTGCAATGATATGATCGGAGAGGATGGCTTTAAGCTGATTAAAGCCGTGGATGACAGGTCACTATGGGGAAAAAGAGTCCTTGTGCTTCGGGACGGTCACAGCTATTACTGGGTTCATAACACCTATATCAGTAAGGAGGCATCTCCTGTTGCGCTTGTCTACGATGTTTTTCTGGCAGAGGAGGACACGGGGGATGGTATTTTAAAGAAAATTGCGGACAGTCATGCCGGGTATTTTTATGTTGAGGATGATGAGGGCGCTGCGACTGATTTTTTCAAAAAAGCTCTGGGAATGGAAGATTATGAACCCGGAAGGGTTATAAGTATAGAAGGAAAAGGTTTTTGATGAGTGAATTGATACCTGTAATCATACCTGCATATGAGCCTGATGAAAGGCTGATAGATCTCGTGGATGAGCTTGTCCGGACTGCCACGATTCCTGTTGTCGTTGTTGATGACGGGTCAGACGCAAAGAAATTTGGAAAAGTTTTTGATGCTGTAAAACGGCAGGATGTAGTTATACTCCGTCATGCCGTCAATATGGGAAAGGGGCGTGCGCTCAAGAGCGCCTTTAACTTCTGCCTGAATGAATATCCTGATCTTACGGGAGTTGTCACCGCAGATTCGGATGGTCAGCACAAGGTTGATGATATAAAAAAGTGCATGGATGCTTTAAGGAATGACAAAACAAGTCTTGTGCTTGGCGTCAGGAATTTTGATAAAGCGGGGATACCCGCGCGGTCCGTTTTTGGCAATAAGCTCACGAGCCGTGTATTAAAGCTTTTTACGGGCGTTTCCATAAGAGATACCCAGACCGGACTTCGGGGGATATCTGCAGATTTCATGAGGTTTCTTCTGACAGAGAAGGGCGAGAGGTTTGAATTTGAGACCAATATGCTTCTTGATGCAAGGGAGCTTGGGATAAAAATATGTGAAGTTGAGATAGAGACCATCTACCTTGAAGAGAACAGGTCCAGTCACTTTAACCCTATAAAAGATTCGATAAGGATATATTCAGTTTTTTTCAAGTTTATGTTCTCTTCCCTTTCTTCAAGCCTGGTGGATATTGTTCTGTTTGCAGTATTGTGTTCCGCCCTGAGAGATGTCCGGGTGCCTGCGGGATACATCATGGTCTCGACGATTATTGCCAGGGTCATTTCTGCTGTCTACAATTTCGTGCTGAACTATAAAGTGGTCTTCAAGGGAAGGGGCAGCAGGCTCAGGGCGGCGGTCAGGTACTTTGCGCTCGCTGTCTGCATAATGCTGCTCAGCGGTTTTTTTGTAGACTTTTTGCACGGCCTTCTTCCGGGAGTCGGCGAAGTAGTCATCAAGGTTCCTGTAGACTGCCTGCTGTTTCTGCTCAGCTTCGTTGTGCAGAGAGAATTTGTATATAAGGAATAAGTTGTCATGTGTCTGTCGGGCGGACAGGGCAGATCACTGTGTTGGCTGACCTGTCTTACCTGCCCGGCAGCTGAATTGTAACACTGCAACCGGAACTGTAACGGAATAATTGAAAAATCTGTTGACGTGGGAATTGAGCTATGATATAGTAGACAAGCGACATGAGATTTACGTCTTTTTTTTATGCTCAAAAAAGTAATCATATATAAGTGATCTTTGAGCAGAAATTAATTTAAAAGATAAATTTATTAAGCGCGCGGAGGTGGAATATGCGTACAAGAATCACACTGGCATGTACAGATTGCAAGAACCGTAACTATGACACTACAAAGGATAAGAAGACACATCCTGATCGTATCGAGATGAAGAAGTACTGCCCTTTCTGCAAGAAGCATACTGTACATAAGGAAACGAAGTAACTTATTCCTTGATTGGAAAGGAGACAAAGGGCATGGGAGATACAAAGGTAGTGGAGAGCAAAACCGATGCTTCCGGCAAACCTGCCAAAAAGAAAACTGATGACAACGGCCTGATAAGCAGGATCGGGAAGTTCTTTACCGGTGTAAAGGTGGAGTTCAAGAAGATCATATGGCCGACAAAGGATGACATCATAAAGCAGACAACCGCTGTTGTTGCAGTTTCTATTGTTACTTGCGCTCTGATCGCTGTATTGGATTATGCGTTTGAATATGGAATGAATTTCATAACATCCATTTTCTAAAAAAGGAGATAATATGTCAGAAGAAATGGAAAAGAATGAGGTATTATCGGATGCAGAGGTTTCCGCAGGTGAGGAGACTGAAGCCGTGGAGGTTGGCAGCATCAACGAAAACGCTCACTGGTACGTTGTCCACACCTATTCGGGATATGAGAATAAGGTAAAGGCAAATCTTGAGAAGACCATAGAAAACAGACATCTTCAGGATCAGATACTTGAAGTAAGGGTTCCCCTTCAGGATGTTGTTGAGGTCAAGAATGGCGCGCGCAAGAATGTACAGAGGAAGATGTTTCCGGGGTATGTTCTTGTTAATATGGATATGAATGACGAGACCTGGTATGTTGTCCGCAATACACGAGGAGTTACCGGTTTCGTAGGACCGGGATCAAAGCCGGTTCCGCTTACAGATGCTGAGATCAAGCCTTTGGGAATCAAGACAGACACAGTTTCTGTTGATTTTGGTGTTGGAGACGAGATTGCAGTTATAGCCGGCGTTTGGAAGGATACGGCCGGTGTTGTTCAGAGAATGGACTTTGGCAAACAGACGGCAACTATAAATGTTGATCTGTTTGGGCGTGAAACTCCTGTTGAGATCAGCTTTGCTGAGGTCAGGAGAATCGATCACTAATTTTTTGATATTTGGGCGGCTGCTTCGCAGGCGCCTGGATATATAGTCACTGCTGGAGTGGGAGCAGATTTTTGTCTTCAATTTGTGTGACAAAAAGGATGCGCCGACCACATATTTTCAGGAGGTGCCAAAATGGCAAAGAAAGTCACAGGATACATCAAGTTACAGATCCAGGCTGGTAAGGCAACACCAGCACCACCGGTTGGACCGGCTCTCGGTCAGCACGGTGTAAACATTGTTGAATTCACAAAGCAGTTCAACGCTCAGACAGCAGATAAGGGTGACCTTATAATCCCTGTTGTTATCACTGTTTATGCAGACAGAAGTTTCACATTCATCACAAAGACTCCACCTGCTGCAGTTCTTCTTAAGAAGGCAGCTAAGATCCAGAAGGGATCAGGAGTGCCCAACAAGACAAAGGTTGCAACTGTTTCTTCAGAAGATATCAGGAAGATAGCAGAAACCAAGATGCCTGACCTCAATGCTGTTGATATTGAAGGCGCTATGAGCATGATCGCCGGAACAGCACGTAGTATGGGAATCGTTGTTAAAGACTGAGGGAGGATGAGCGATGAAACACGGAAAAAAATACGTAGAGGCTGCTAAGCTTGTCAACAAGACTCAGCAGTATGAAGCAGCAGAGGCTATCTCTCTTGTAAAGAAGGCAGCTAATGCAAAGTTTGACGAGACTGTAGAAGTTCATATCAGAACCGGCTGCGATGGACGTCATGCTGATCAGCAGATCAGAGGCGCTGTAGTTCTTCCTAACGGAACCGGTAAGAAGGTTAAGGTTCTTGTTTTCGCAAAGGGAACAAAGCTTGACGAGGCACAGGCTGCCGGTGCAGACCATGTTGGCGGCGAGGAGCTCATTCCCAGGATCCAGAATGAAGGATGGCTTGATTTTGATGTTGTAGTTGCAACACCCGACATGATGGGTATTGTAGGACGTCTTGGTAAAGTACTCGGACCTAAGGGCCTTATGCCTAACCCTAAGGCCGGAACAGTTACAATGGATGTAACAAAGGCTATTGCTGATATTAAGGCAGGTAAGATTGAGTACAGACTTGACAAGGCAAACATCATCCATGTTCCTGTAGGAAAGGTTTCCTTTACAGAGGAGCAGCTTGAGCAGAACTTTAATGCTCTTATGGATGCTATCACAAAGGCAAGACCTTCATCAGTTAAGGGACAGTATTTAAAGAGCATCACACTTGCTTCAACTATGGGGCCTGGTGTAAAGGTTCTTACCAACAAGTATTAATTATTGTTTTGCATAAGACGCGAAGGAATAAACGGATTGCCAAGGTAATCCGTTTTTCTTTGGCCGAAATTCTAATCTTGTGCAGAGGAGACTAGTTACATACAAGATATTGTGGTATAATAGTGATATGAAAAACAGGGGATATTTTGACCAGGATGACTGGACTGATGAAATAGGATTTGGGGAATTCTTTTCAAAGCCGCAGATAGTGGCATTTTTGGTAACCTTTTTCATAGTTCTGTCTATTGGCGTACCAATTCTATTTATTGTAAACAGCATAAAGAATCCTTCCAGGTCAACAGTGCAGAATGCGTTTTCAAATAAGTGGGAGGCAATTCCTGAGGCGACGGTCGCAGAAAATGCAGCGGTGACGATTGAAGAGGAAATTGTTGCATTGGAGGATCAGCCTGTTGTGGATGAGTACACACATTTGATTACAACAGCTGATCCGGATACGGTTACCATGGGCTTTACCGGTGATATTTTGTTTGATACAGGATATGCAGCAGGTGATGCATTCAGAAGGGCCGGTAATACAGCAGAGGGAGTTGTGGGACAGAGCCTCCTTGAAAAGATGCGCGGTGTTGACATAATGATGGTCAACAACGAATTTCCTTATTCAAACGGCGGAGCACCTACGGAAGGCAAGATGTATACCTTCAGAGCAGACCCGTCGACAGCATCGATACTCAACACGATGGGGGTTGATATTGCCGGAATAGCCAACAATCATGCATATGATTATGGCCCGCAGGCGTTTTTGGATACTCTGACAGCGCTTGACAATGTTGGAGTTGAACATGCAGGTGGCGGTGTTAATCTGGATGAGGCCTCACACCCGGTGTACTATATCACACAGAGTGGCATGAAGATAGCATATATCTGTGCGACACAGATCGAGAGGCAGAGTAATCCTGACACCAAGGGTGCTACGGCTGACAGCCCGGGAGTTTTCAGATGTCTTGATGATGCACTTTTGCTTGAAAAGGTGAAGGAAGCGAGAGCTCAGAATGCTTTTGTGGTAGTATTCATTCATTGGGGAACGGAGAGTACTACTGATATTCATTATCTTCAGAGTGACCAGGCGAGGGATATTGCACAGGCAGGTGCAAATCTTATAATAGGCACTCATCCGCACATACTTCAAAAGATTGATTATGTCGGAGGTGTTCCGGTTGTATACAGTACAGGTAATTTCATCTTTAACTCCAAGACCCAGGACAGCTGCATGATAATTGCAACGCTCCACAAAAACGGAAGTACCAATCTTCAGTTTGTGCCTGCTATCCAGAGCGGATGTAAAGTAAATGAAGCAACAGGCTCTGAGCACACAAGGATATTAAATAACATGTCGGCGATGTCGCCGGGAGTGACGATAGACGGAAATGGCTACATTAGTCCCAGGTGATGCCGCGTAAGACCGAAACCGGAATGTTATAGTTCGGCGATAATTCAGTCGGTGCAGGACAGTTGAGTTCCGGTAATGATCCGGCAGAAGCAGGACGACAGAGCTGCAGTGATAAACCGTCCGTTGAAGGAGGGCAGAGTTGCAGTAATAAAACGTTCGAAGAAGAAAAGCAAAGTTGCAGTGCTGTGGAAAAATGTTTTAAAATAATTTAATAAAAACCTTGACAAGGTGTGATTCCATATGTTATTTTTGATAATGTCGTCTGTAAAGATGATTTTGCCGAAGACAGTAGGTGTTCTTTAGAGAACATAATGGGTATCCGCCTACCGAGGAAAGTTTGTTAAGGACTTTAAGCCTCTCGATGTCTTCGAGAGGTTTTTTTTCGGCGGTATAATTCTATAAGGAGGTAAAAAGATGGCAAAGGTTGAACTTAAGCAGCCTGTAGTTAATGAAATCTCAGAGAAGATCAAAGACGCACAGGCAGTCGTACTTGTAGATCACCGCGGACTTACTGTTGCGCAGGATACAGAGCTTCGTAAGAAGCTTCGTGAAGAAGGCGTATCATACAAGGTTTACAAGAACACAATGATGAACTTCGCATTCAAGGGAACTGACTATGAGAAGCTTTCTGAGGCCGGACTTTTAAATGGTCCTTCCGCAATGGCTGTTTCCACTACAGATCCCGCAGCGCCTGCTCGTGTACTCTACGAGTTTGCCAAGAAGGCAAAGGCTCTTGAGATTAAGGGTGGTGTTGTTGAAGGTAAGTTTTTCGATGCTCAGGCTATGACTGAGATCGCTCAGATTCCTTCAAGAGATGTTCTTCTTTCAAGACTCCTTGGTTCTATGCAGTCACCTATCGCTAACTTCGCTCGTGTGATCAAGCAGATCGCTGAGAAGGATGGCGAGGAGGCACCCGCTACCGAGGAAGCTGCTGCTGAGACAGCAGAAGCACCTGCAGCAGAGTAATTCTCTCTGCCGGGAATGAAAATCTGATAAACATTATTAAACTATACGGAGGTATATAAAATGGCAAAGTTAACTACAGCAGAATTTATTGATGCTATCAAAGAGCTGACAGTTCTTGAGCTCAACGATCTTGTAAAGGCTTGTGAGGAGGAGTTTGGTGTATCTGCAGCAGCAGGTGTTGTTATGGCAGCTCCCGGAGCAGGCGCTGGCGCAGCAGTTGAGGAGAAGACTGAGTTCAACGTAGAGCTCACAGAGGTTGGTCCTAACAAGGTTAAGGTTATCAAGGTTGTTCGTGAGATCACAGGTCTTGGACTTAAGGAAGCAAAGGATCTCGTAGACGGCGCTCCTAAGATGATCAAGGAGAACGCTTCTAAGGC
>JAILJR010000166.1 GCA_024694565.1 Butyrivibrio sp.
GCATTATATCTTCAGAGATGCCAATCCCTTCTACGAAGACTTCTTTACCCCGCATGGTATAGATATACTTTTCAGATGCGGCGTAGAGACCTTTGATGAGCATGTCAGAGAAGATATTCTTCACAAAGGCCTTCCATCAGTATCTGCTCTCGACCTTTCAAAACACTACGACTGGATAAACCTGATATACGGAATGGAATGTCAAAGTTTTGACCAATTAAAAAAGGACATCGAAATCGGTCTTAAGTATTTCAGGCGAATTAATTTAAGTATTTACACTACCATTCCTAATGGTCCCGGCAGAAGCGAACGCGGAATTAAAGAATTTTACAGCAGCAGCTTTTATCAGGAATTATTACGTACTCCGTCCATAGATATCTTTGATGAATGGGACAACAGCAACACCCACAACGTAGGGCACGACATCTGAACTTCAAACGGGAGGCACACTCTGTTGTTGTCTCCCGTTTCGTCTCTCACTCTTCAATTGTTATGATATCCGTCAATAAATAATGGAATAAGGGATACGAAGTATTCTCATTCTCAATGTATCCTTTTTGCAGATTAATGGTATCAGAAGGATTCTCCGGATTCACCCCTGTATAATCCCCTTTAAAAACAAAATCCTTTTTTCCCCTCTTAAACTGATCTATTGCATTGTTCATCGCCTCAAGTGTTCCGGGGGCAGCGACCTGAAGATTCAGGTCCTCCATCTCTACCCAGCCATCCTCAAAGCCTGCAGATACATCATTTCCATGAATATTACCGGATACAACCGACTCTATAGTCCTGTTAGTCATTACTGCATCTACAGCAGCGGTAACATATGGCTCCCAGCATATCCTTGAAGTTACAAGTGATGCTGCAGGAGCAACCTCTGACATGCTTTGATTGAAACCTATAAAATATACAGGATTCTTCTCCGACGTCTCCTCGCATGAAATAGCAGGACCAATAGTATCTGTGTGCAGGGTTATTACAACGCAGCCGTCGCTTATTAGCTTTTGGGCCGCAGCTTTTTCCTGGGCATAGCTGCTCCATGTATGTGTATAGCATACCTTCATAACCGCCTGCGGTACTATAGAGCGAACCCCAAGTAAAAACGCGGTGTAGCCGGATATCAGCTCTGACGTCGGAAAGGCTGCAACAAATCCTACAATAGCCTGATCCTCTGTGATAAGTCCGTCAGCTATCATCTGCTTTATCTTCATACCGGCTGCTATTCCGCTCACATACCGCCCCTGGTAGGCTTCCCCCTTGAAGTTGTGATAGTTTTTCGGCACAGTCGTCCCATACATATCCATATATGACGTCTGGCAGAACTGAATTCCGGGATATTCAACTGCCAGCTTCACAACAAGTTCACTGTATCCGTTAAAGAAAATTATATCGCACTCCTTGTCTTCTGCAAGATCCCGCAGAGGTTCCTCAATCTCTTCATCAAGGACATTGCTGCAGGTAAAAATTTCCACCTTGTCTCCATATTTCTTTTCGAGAGCATCCTTGGCCAGTGAAAAATTGTATGTATACGGTGTACTCTCATCATTGTCATATATAAAGCCTACTTTAACGTGATCCTTACCTGATGACAGATTAAGGAAATTCAGTCCCAAGACAAAAGCAGCAAGTACTGCAAGACATGTAAGTACAGTTATAATATATACCCGCTTCATACCTCTGCTCCTTTCCCATCCGCTTTTTTGTTATCTTCTTCCATCTGCGCGGCCTGAATCTTCTTGTCTTCTTCAACACGGCGAGCCAGCTCCTCCTGGGCCTCCTGATCCGCATTACGGATTTCCTCACGCTTCTGGGAATAAATCTTATCCAGATTTATCACTCCCTTATCTACGAGACGGAAAAATGCATCGAGAACATTGGGGTCAAACTGCGTCCCTCGTCCACGCTTCATCTCATTCATTACATAATCGGTGTCCATATGATTGCGGTAGACACGGTTGGATGTCATTGCATCGAAGGCGTCTGCCACACCAATTATTCTTCCGATAAGAGGTATCTCCTCACCCTTAAGACCGTCCGGATATCCACGTCCGTCATATCTTTCATGATGATATCT
The DNA here is from genome assembly GCA_024694565.1 of Butyrivibrio sp. Taxonomy (GTDB): domain Bacteria; phylum Bacillota; class Clostridia; order Lachnospirales; family Lachnospiraceae; genus Butyrivibrio. The sequence continues at coordinate 2,075 of JAILJR010000166.1, forward strand.
TGTTCCCTCCTCAACATGCTCAACAAGAGTAAAGTCCTTTAGTATCTCTGCACCCTTGGTTACATGGGATTTCATCTTTACGTATTCTTCATCAGTAAGACGACCGACCTTATTCAGAACACTGTCAGGCACGCTTATCTTACCTATATCATGCAGCTGGGCTGCTTTTCGAAGGCTTGAGAGCTCTCTTTCCTTCCGCCATCCCTTATAACAATTCATTTCCTGTGCTATAAGAACCGAATACTCTGCAACACGCATAGAATGCTGATGTGTACGCACATCCTTTGCATCGACTGCGTTTGCTATGGCATTGACGGTCTCGTTCGCCATATTCAGCTTTGTCTGCTGCTGGTTGATCTGTCTCTGGACAATCAGCCATGTGATCCATATCAGGATTGATGACAGAATAAAAAGCATATAGAAAAGGAAATATGGTTTTTCGTATAGCTCACCCTCTTTTACCAGATTAAAGGACCTCTCCTCAAGTACACGGGTACCGGCACTGTCAAAAATAGCAAGTCTGAATATGTAATCGCCTGCAGGAAGGTTGACATATATGATGTTATTCAGACTGTTCTGGGGAACTATAGTCCACTGTGTATCATACCCTTCAAGAAAATAACCGACATTTGGTTCCTGAACAGTATAATTAAGGATCTCGGGGCTTAACTCCACCCGGCTTATTCCCTGTCCTACTGTTATTGCTCCCTTTCTAAGCGGCGGCTGAAGTACACCATCAAGCCTTACTGATGCAAGCTGCATCCTGTAGGACCTGACATCACTGTTGTATTTTTCCACATCTATCTTGTAAACGCCTGTATCACAAGGCAGGAATAATTCGCCGCTCTTGTTGTAATAGTTCCAGGAATTGGCAGTCAGCGAGGTTCCAAGACCTCTTCTGGCATCAAGAAGCTCCCATACCATCTCACCGCCTTCAACCAGCTCATCCCTCTCTACCACATATATTCCGGCACTTGACATGACAAAGAGCGTATCCTCATCTTTGGCCCAGATATCGTAGTTATTAAAATACGGGAAGTTTTCAAGTACCCTTATGTTACCCTCGGGTTCAAGATAACACAGGCTGTTACTGGTAACAATAAACACGCCATCGGATTTGGGATCCTGAATTGTACGAAGTATTACCTCGCTGCTGAGCCCGTCCTCTCTTGTCATCATCTTTATTACTTCGCCGTCTTTCAGAATTGCCAGACCATCTCCGTCAGTACCGGCAAGAATCGTGCCGTCAGCTCTCTCGGTAACTGTCAGTATCATGGAATTGATATATCCATCCTTGTTGTGGATAGTCTTTATTACCTTATGATTCCTGATATAACTGATTCCTGAATCTCCTGCTGCAAATATTGTCCCATCAGAGAGACCTGTAACAATACGGGCACGGTTTCCGAAGCTTCCGTTTTCCGGATTATACGCCCATTCCTCTCCGGAGGTGGAGTATTCCATAAGTCCGTTTCCGTATGTGCAAACCCACAGATGATTGGAGCTGTCTACGTACATACAGCGGATCCGTTTACCCTCAAGCTCCCTGGTAAGATTATTGTGCAGCTCACGATGGCAGGTCTTATCAACCACATCCAGTCCCTTATCAGTTCCTATGTAGTAGCAGCCCTGCCAGTAAACGATAGTATTTACCACCCTGCGCTCCATACCGATAGAGCCATAGATATCCTTAAATGGAGATTTTGCAAGTCTCATAAGCCCCAGTCTTGAGGATGTGAACCAGAGATTCCCCTGATAATCATAGAGCATATTGTCTATGGAATTGTTGAACTCATTTGTGTTTAGCCTGTGATAGCCACCACGGTCAATATAAGATACACCGCTGTCAGTAGAAATAAACAGCGTTCCGTCATCAAGATAATTCAGATTATTTATACTGGCAACATCCTGACATGTGATGACGCGAACCTCTTTAAACTTATCACCGGTAATATCATAGCAATAAATATGGTTGGTTGTAGTTCCCACCATCAATTTCCCATCGGGCGAGAAAGCACAGCACTTAAACAGTTCCTCACCATCAGGAAGCTGCAGTGAATTAATAACGTTTCCCTTGCTCAGGAGAAACAGTTTTCCATTTGAAGCCACAGCAGCTACACGTCCGTTTTCATCCGCTGTTATACTCTCTGCATAATAAACCTCATCGAGCGTATTTGTAGCCTTGAGACCATTGTTCATAACAATGATCTGCATACTGCTGCTCGTACCCACGTAATAAAATCCGTCTGAAGCACGAATTATGGAACGGACTGAATCGGAGGGAAGTCCGCTTGACTGATCAAGCACATTGACAAGCTTCTCCCGTATTGCTATTGACAGTCCGTTGTCGTTGGTACCTATCCAAAGACGTCCCTCTTCATCAACATAGAGACAATTTACATTCTTTACCGAGTCATAGTCATCTACCCATCTAAAGTCCCTTCCGTTGTAACGGTACAATCCAGCATAAGTCCCAATCCAGAGAACACCGTCATTGGTCTGGGCTATGTCATTGGCTTCGCCGCATGGAAGTCCATTATTGCTGCTATAGATGCTCTGAACATAATCATTGTAATCAGGCTCTTCATCCACTACAGCGGATGCTGCCTCTGCATGCAAAGGGACAAGCATTCCTGCCCCAAGTGACAGAAACAGAAGCATTGCCGCTGCACCCACGTCCCCTCTGCGGATTGCCATCTCTTTCAAACGGTTGTTGTTCCAGTGCCTCCAAAGAATTACCAGATAAACAACCGCAACCGTCAACACCTTGTCCGCAAACTCAATAGCCAGCTGTCCCAAAACAGTACAGATGACAGACGGCCACTCCTTGTCCAAAAAATACTGAATGACTCCATTCCCCCATTTGTTGCCTGTATATCCATTGTTAAAAATAATGTCCACCGGAACAGACACGATAAGTGCAGTGAGCACGGCAAGCGTAGCTGCTTTCATAAAGCCGTAAAACCTGTCAAACCATTTTTTTCTGGCAGCAAGACCGATAATAATGCCAAGTGCTATACTCGTTATCGAATAAGCCGCCGCAAGCTTACTCACCACACAATATGCCAGATTTCCGGTTAATCCGACGATGGCACCGCAGACCGGTCCGGCAATACATGCACTGAGTGCAGTTCCAAAGGCATCTGCCCACAGCGGCAGCTCAAGCCAAGCGGAAATCAGCCTTCCCGTCACGTTCATACTAACGCATAATGCTATGAACAAAGCAATTTTCCATGTTTTCCACTTTTCCATACTTACTAAGTCTCCCCAAGATTTAAACTTATAAATGCTTTAATTCTTGAAACTGTGGACCGGTGCCGGTATCCTTCCACCCCTGTTTACAAATGCATCACAGGAGAACTGATTCACCGGCATAATAGGTGCATATCCAAGAAGTCCTCCAAATTCTACCGTTTCACCTACGCCCTTTCCAATAACCGGTATAAGCCTCACCGCCGTAGTCTTCTGATTGATCATGCCAATCGCCATCTCATCAGCGATTATACCGGCAATAGTAGTGTCCTTTGTTTCTCCGGGTATAGCGATCATGTCAAGACCTACAGAGCATACACAGGTCATTGCTTCAAGCTTTTCAAGAGAAAGTGCCCCTGCCTCCACAGCATTGATCATACCCTGGTCCTCACTGACAGGAATAAACGCACCGGACAGTCCCCCAACATAGGATGATGCCATTACACCGCCCTTTTTGACCTGATCGTTAAGAAGCGCAAGAGCTGCCGTTGTTCCGGGCGCCCCCGCATGTTCAACCCCAATCTCATGCAGTATATCCGCCACACTGTCACCTATTGCAGGTGTTGGAGCCAGTGACAGGTCTATGATTCCAAAGGGAACACCAAGCCTCCTGGAGGCCTCCTGCGCCACAAGCTGACCGACCCTTGTTACCTTAAACGCAGTCTTTTTGATGGTCTCACATAAAACCTCAAAATTCTCACCCCTGACCCTTTCAAGTGCAGTTTTCACAACTCCGGGGCCGCTTACTCCTACATTTATAATCTTATCCGCCTCAGTAACTCCGTGAAAAGCACCGGCCATAAACGGGTTATCATCCGGTGCATTACAGAAGACAACCAGCTTGGCGCAGCCAAGTGAATCCGCATCCTTTGTCGCTTCTGCAGTCTTCTTAACTATGGTGCCCATGAGTCTTACAGCATCCATGTCAATACCTGTCCTGGTAGATCCCACATTAACCGAGGAACAGACAACGTCCGTTGCAGAAAGTGCCTGTGGGATTGACTCAATAAGAAGTCTGTCTGCTTCTGTCATTCCTTTACTGACCAGGGCTGAGTATCCCCCGATAAAATTGACCCCCACTTTTTTGGCAACCTCATCAAGTGTTTCCGCAATCCTTGTAAAGTCCTCGCTGCTTTTACAGGCGGCTCCTCCGATAAGTGATATCGGCGTAACCGAAATCCTCTTATTAACAATTGGTATACCAAACTCCCTGGAAATCTGATCCCCGGTTTTTACCAGATCTTTGGCCGTTTCATAGATCTTGTTGTAAATCCTGTCACATAGTACATCAAGGTCAGAATCAATACAGTCCAAAAGACTTATACCTAAAGTAATTGTCCTGACATCCAGGTTCTCTTTTTCAATCATTTCATTGGTCTCAACAACCTCATGTATGTTGATCATAGCGCATTCTCCTCTATAAACGAAAGTTTATATCTGACTTATTCCGTTCGGATGCCTTTACCGTAAGCGCCCAAAGTACGTGTACTAACGGTAACCGGCTCAGCGTCAGACCCTGTGCATTGAGTCAAATATCTCTTCCTTCTGACACTTGATAACTACGCCGATCTCCTTGCCAAGCGCCTCCAGATCATCTGCAACCACATTGAACTCCTTGTCTGTACCGGACATATCAACGATCATCATCATATTAAAAAAACCGCTTACTATAGTCTGGGATATGTCCAGAATATTGATCTGTGAATCAGCCAGATATGTACATACCCTGGCAATAATTCCGACTGTATCTTTACCAACAACTGTAATTATCGTCTTGTTCATAATGTCTCCTTCACTTTTCCAAAGAATCACCATCTGCTTCCTGAGTATCAGGTGATTTCTTTATCTCCCTCATAGTATAATCTTTATCATCATCTATCATCTGAAGCATAATGTCCGCGAACACAGGATCAAACTGTGTTCCCCGTCCTTTTTCTATTTCAGCACGTACAATCTCCTGTGACAGCGTTGACCTGTAGCTCCTTCGACTTGACATAGCATCATAGGCATCGGCCACTGCTATGATCCGGGCTTCAATCGGTATATCTACGCCTTTAAGTCCGTCAGGATATCCCTTGCCGTCGTACCTCTCATGATGCCAGCGGGCACCAACCGATAGCTCCGGCATCTCCTCAACTGCCTCAAGAATCTTGGCTCCCTTCTCCGGATGAGTTTTTATTATGGCATATTCCTCGTCGGTGAGCCTTCCCTCCTTGTTGATGATCTGATCGGGAACACCTATTTTCCCAACGTCATGGAGCAGACCCATGATAAAGATTTTATTCCTGGTCGACTTGTCAAAGCCATAAATTTTGGCTATAGCCAGCGAGTATTGCGCAACTCTCTTGGAATGGCCCTTTGTGTAGAGATCCTTCGCTTCAATTGTCTCAGCAAGTGTTTCCACAATCTGAAGAGAAAGATTCTGATAGCTCTCAGTCTTGAGTTCAACCTCTCTGGCAAGATCATTTTGAAGCTTAACCAGTTCAACGCAGTGCATAACTCTCAGAACAAGTATCTTTGGTGCAAAGGGCTTTCTTATAAAGTCCATTGCTCCCATCTCAAGGCCTCTGGTCTCATCATCTTCATTGTCCTTGCCGGTAAGAAATATTACAGGGGTTTCCTGAAGCAGATTCTCCCTCTCATATTGCCGAAGGCGCTTTAATGTCTCTATACCGTCCATTTCCGGCATCATAATATCAAGCAATATGATGTCCGCAGTGTTCACCTTCATATATTCAAGAAGTGCCCTTCCGGAATTAAGCGGAAAGACCTCCATCTTATTCTCAATAAGGATTCTCCTTACAAATCTCAGATTGACACTGTCATCATCAACAACCGCAATTTTATAAGGCATATTACTCCTTGTCTTTACTTTCAAATCAATAAAAGCAATGCAACAACAAATCTATTACATTTTACCACTCTTTTACAAATGAAAAGACTTCCACTGAAAATACACAGCAAAAGCCTTAATTACCTATCAGAATTCCAAAACAGGGGACATTACTGCTCTGTCGGCAACAATGATTGGAAAATCATTGCCGCCAAATGGTACATCTGAAGTTTCAATCTCAAACCTCACCGTTTCATATGCAATCTCAGGCATATTGTTCTCCTTTGACAAGTGGCCAAGAAAAATACCCTTCAGCTTGTCTGAAAGGAGTCTGCAGACAAGCTCACCGCTCTTGTCATTGGAAAGATGCCCTTTATCACCAAGGATCCTTGACTTTAGAACATACGGATACGGACCGGTCTGAAGCATCCTTACATCATGATTGGCTTCCAAAAGAAGAGCATCACAGTCCCGGAGGCATTCAACCGTGTAGTCTGAAAAGCAGCCAAGGTCAGTTGCTATCCCAATCTTTTTGCTTCCGCAGTATACTCTGTAGCCACAGGGCTCAAGTGCATCATGTGATATTGTCATGGGATTTACTATCATATCCCCAACAACCACAGCCTCATCTGCCCTGACGGTAATAAACCTGCTGTTTGCCATCTCATTCTTTTTGTCGCTGTTTCTAATCCCTGTAATGGTTCCGTTTGTAGCATAGATTGGAATGTCATGCTTTTTCAGGATTGTATGAAGAGCTGATATGTGGTCAGTGTGCTCATGTGTAACGAATATCGCACTGATATCACCAAAGCACAGATCAAGCTTTGCCAGACCCTCCTCTATTCTTTTTTTACTGATTCCGGCATCTACAAGGATATGAGTGTTGTCCGAACCTACATAGGTACAGTTTCCGCTGCTTCCGCTGGCTATACTGGTAAATCTCATCAATAATACCTTAACGCTTTCATATATTTATTAAACTCTTACTTCCAATAGACCTCAATCTTGTCACCTTCGCTTATAGGCTGCATATAATCCGGAGTAGATCCGTTCAGTGTTGTCACAATGGACCTCCCGTTTGGCTTTGACAGATCAAAATCTATCGCATCAAAAATATCAACAAAGATGTAGTTGCTCTTTCCATGAAGTGTCACCGGCTTGTTGTTGACCATCACATGGATGTCCCTTGCAAGAATATTCCTTACTACAGGATTTTCCGCAGCCGGCGGTTCCTTTTTATCAATGCTTCCATCACCATCCAGAATGTCATCATAGAACAGCTTGCCGTTTTTGTTTGCTGTCAGTTTAGCCTCATTATCCATGTTTTCATAGGACTCTTCGTTGGACTTCTGTACAGCTACGGTATCAGCATCCGGAAAATCTTTGTAATAATCCATGATCATATCTTCCTGATCCTTGAACTCAATCTTGAAGTTCTCGTATACAGGAGTATCGAGACCGGCGCGCTCATTGTTAACTATAATGACTGTGTCCTCAGTTATCGTGATATCCATTAGCTCAGCGATCTGAGCAGCTGTGTTGTAGTCAAGGATCTTAACCTCATCCCCGGCCTTTATGCTGTAGTAGCCTGTCTGGGGCTGTCCGTTTACAGTAGCATATCTGGAGGCCTCAATATTTTTGCCGTTTACATTGATATTGAACCTGGTCTTGAACTCAGGAATCGATTCAATAGATGCTTTTCCGGGTGCTCCTGCTGTCGAAGGCACAACCTCTATAATGTCATTGGCATGTATCTTGGTATGTATATCTGCAGACTTTCCGTTTAATGAGATAACTGCCGCTTCCCCGGGTTCTCCCCTTGAAGTTCTCTCTTTTCCGTTTACCATGTATCGAAGCTCCTTGCCTCTCTTCGGGAAAAGATCTTCATTCGGGAAGGATGCCTGCATGGCGGCATCAACTATCTGGAGCTTGCCGTTGTCATAAATCTTGGTCTGAGCGCCGTTGAAGGATACAAAGATAAAGTTGTTTGCCTCCTCATAGAAGCTTATACAGATTCCAAGAGGTGTCACAAGCAGTGAATCCCGCTCAATCCCGTCATTGTTGAGGAAGGTGATGTTCTTCATGACCTCCTCGCCACGAAGAGCAACTCTCTCCTCGGGAATACCCATATCCCTGGCGATTGCCTCAACATATCCCGGCACGCAGCCGCCACCGCCGACTACAAATACAGCACTTACGCCCCTTTCTCCGTTGAGTCTCTTTATCTCATCAGTGGCTTTCTGAGCCATTTCCTCCACTTTGGGCTTTATTATCTTTGCTATCTCATCAGCAGTTATGACCTTTCTAAGGCCCATGATATCTATGAACTCAACCTCGTCCTGATGACTCCCCTTGATCTTGATCTCATCAGCAGAATTGAAGTCGACAAGACAGTGCTGGGCAATTATCTCTGTAATGTCATCGCCGGCAATCGGAAGCATTCCATATGCTGTTATGGAACCATCATCAGTTATGCAGATATCGGAAGTTCCTGCACCCACATCTACAAGAGCAAGATTCAGCATTCTGAATCGGTCGGGAATTGCAACCATCATAGCAGCGATAGGCTCGAGTGTGAGGTTGGCAACCTGCAGACCGGCTCTCTCACATGCCTTGTAAAGACCATCAACACAGTCATCGGGAAGGAACGTTGCAATGAGCTCTACACTTACCTTGCCGGCGTTGTGTCCCTCGAGATTTCCAATCTGATATCCGTCGAGATAATAGTGCATCACCGAATAACCTACAAGATAGAACTTGAGTCCTGTAGTATTGTTCTTTAAAAACTCCTGATAAGCCTGCTCAACGGCGCCTGAATCAAGATTGTATATATCCTCTTCTGTTATGGTATGTCCGTCAGGATACTCATAGTCATAGGTTGTCCGGACCGTCTGAAGCACACGTCCGGCTGCGGCGATACATACATCTGTAAGATGAATGTCCGTCTGCTGTTCAAGCTTGCCTGTAACTCTCCTGATGGTATTGCTGACCTTTCCGATATCATGGATCTGTCCATCAAGCATGGCTCTGGTCTCGTGCTTTTCTACTGCCTGGGCTATGACATTAAACTGGTTCTCGCTCATATAGCCCACAGTACCAACTACGCTCCTGGTCCCGATGTCCAGTCCGTATACAACCTTCTGTTCACGCTGCTCTAAACTTGCCATTTTCTTACCACTCCCCAATACTTTTTAACCTGTTGTCAACCTGCTCAAAAGCCTCATTGAGGCTCCCGGAATTATCTATTACAAAGTCGCAGTTTTTTCTGAAGCTATCATCATCAAGCTGCCTTGCAAAAATATCAGAAATCTTTTCATCGGAGTAGCCCCTGAACCTTCTAAGACGATCTCTCCTGATGTCTTCGTCCGCATATACATACCACAGCTCATCTACAATGTCCTTGTAACCATTCTCTATAAGGAGAGCTGCTTCTACAAAAACAAAATCGTACCTTCTGCTTTCACGCTCACTCCTGATGTTGTCGAGTATGTAAGTATTCACCGCAGGATGAAGGATCATGTTTACCTTCTTCAAAAGAATAGGATCCCCAAAAATGGCCTCTGCCATCTTTTTCCTGTCGATTTCCTGATCATCACCAAGTATCCTGTCCCCCAGAAGGGATATAAGTTCGCTATAGGCAGGGCAGCCTTTCTTTTTGATGTCATTGGCAACATCATCTGAAAGGATGATCCTTGCATTGTAGCTTCTGCTGATAATATCAAGCACAGAACTCTTCCCTGCTCCGACACCACCGGTGATGCCTATAATATTTGTCCTTCCCTTAACCAGTTTATTTTGCTTCATACCAGTCACTTCCCGTATGACAGTCGACCTCCATTGGTACCTTCAGGTCAGCAGCCTTCTCCATCTCCTCTATCAGAATCGCAAATACTCTGTCCTTTTCAGGAAGCTTTGTCTCAATAACAAGCTCATCGTGGATCTGAAGTATGAGTTTTGAACCAAGTCCCTCCTTTTTGAGCTTGAAAAAGACATTTATCATGGCAATCTTCATAATGTCTGCAGCTGTTCCCTGAATTGGTGCATTCATGGCAACTCTTTCGCCGAACTGCTTGAGATTAAAATTTGAAGCTTTGAGCTCCGGAATAGGGCGTCTTCTGCCAAAAAGCGTAACGCTGTAGCCCTTGTTTTTGGCATCCAGAATGGCATTGTCCTGATATGCCCTTACTCCGGGATAGGTTTCAAAATATTTCTCCATGTATTCCCTGGCTTCACTGACGGATATGGACAGATCCTGTGACAGGCCGAATGAGCTTATGCCATAGACTATACCAAAATTAACTGCCTTGGCATTGCGTCTTTGAAGCGGTGTCACCTCCTCAAAGGGCACATGAAAGACCTTGGAAGCAGTTATCGCGTGAATGTCATCTCCCTCGTGATAGGCACTTATGAGCCCCTCATCATCTGACATGTGGGCAAGAATACGAAGCTCAATCTGTGAGTAATCCGCATCAGTAAAGACGCATCCCTCTCCCGGCACAAAGACCTTTCGGATAAGACGTCCAAGCTCCGTCCTCATCGGAATATTCTGAAGATTTGGTTCAGTTGAGCTTATCCTTCCGGTTGCTGTAATGGTCTGGTTAAAGCTTGTGTGTATCCTTTCATCCTCCTCAATAAAGGCAGAAAGACCATCAGCATAAGTGCTCTTTAGCTTTGCAAGACCTCTGTACTCAAGAATGTCCGCTACAATCCTGTGCTCCGGCGCCAGCTTCTCCAGCACATCAGCGGCTGTGGAATAACCTGACTTGGTCTTTTTATCAGCCGGAAGCCCCAGTCTTTCAAAGAGTATCTCACCAAGCTGCTTGGGGGAGTTAATATTGAAGTTGACGCCCGCTGCTTCATATATAGCCTTCTCAAGCTCTTCTATCCTTACCGAAAGCTTCTCACCATACTCTCTTAGTGCTTCCTTTTTGGCAATAATGCCCTCACGCTCCATGGCATACAATATGTACGACAACGGCATCTCTATATTGTAAAAGAGCCCCTCCATCTGTGCCTTTACAAGCTTTTTACGGATCAGAGCTACGGCTGCAAAGCATATATAAGCAACCTTGCCTGCATAATCGGCAACTGTCTTTTCATCAGAATCTTCAAAGGAAGCCTTTCCAAAGAGGTCACTCTTTTTCTGAAGCGGAATCTTCAAATATTCGGAGCTCACATCCCAGGGTTCATAGTCATTCTTTAGCGGATTGATGAGATATGCACCGATGAGCACATCAAAGCATCTTGGTAAGCCTTCATAGCTCTTGTCAGCCATGTCACATCCAAAGTCCCTGGTCTCTATTTCATAAGGAGTAAACACTCTGTAGCTCTCCTTGATGTCAAAGGTTGACAGATTGACGCTGCGGCTCAGATGGGAAAGCTTCTCACCAAGATATGAGTCGGTTATAAATCCGCTGACGGGAATGTAATAGGCCTTGTCATCGCCAAAGCACAGGGACATTCCTATCGTTTTTCTTTTCGAGCACTTTTCGAAAGGTCTGTCGGCAATAAAATAATATGCCACATAACGATCCGCATTATCCCTGCCGTAATCAAGGGCATCCTGAAAAATTTTCTCAACCTCCGTAAGGTCGGAGGTTATTATCAGAGCATGCCTGAATCTTGGTGCTTCAGCCACCTTACCTGTCGGTGAAAGACTTTGGATTGCAATATTTATCGCAGCCTTAAGATCATCTGTTATCTCATTGTCAGTGTCAATCTCAAACCCATTTATCTCTGCGAGCACTTTTTTGAAAAGAACCGCCTGCGAATTCACAGCCTCAGTATAATTCTCATGGCCGCCTTCAAGGTTCACGGTCACAACGGAATAAGCTCCATCATCGATCAGGCTCTTCATCCTAAAAAGTGCGCCATAGACACCGCCGATATGCCTTCCCTCTTCATCATAAATATCAGGCATGGCATAGAAGGCATCCCTTACAAGTTTAGCTCCATCTATCAAAAGTTTATTATCAGACATATCTCACCCGTTCTAAAGAGCAATGGCCAAAAAAATGCAGGCAACAGAAAGAACCGCGACAGCAATCTCCAAAATATAGCTCAAAAAGACCAGGGACCTTCTGAATCTGAGTCTTCTCCTGGCATCAGAAAGAAGATGCCCAAGCTCACTGCTGAGGTTAAAGGTATCTCCGACCTCAAGCCTTAGCATTCCTTCCTGAACCAGAAACTGAATAGTCAGCTCCTCCTTGCAGTCAGGGCAGCGGTCTACATGGCTTAAAAATCCGGCAAGATCCCTGTTATCCAGATCGTCCTCCAGAAACTGCGGTATTAACTTAACTGCATCCTTACATTTCATCATCGTCATCTTCTATATGTTGTGTACATTAGCAGTATAATTACATCCACTTCTACAAAATATAGGATACTACAAAAATGTTCCTTTTACAAGAAAAAGACAACCGAGCTGCGCTCTGTTGTCTTTTTGGTTAAAATTCAGTTGCCAGCCGGAACAGACCGCCGCAAGTGTAAGTCTGCCCGGGGTGACGCTTTCGCTCCGTGAAAAACGTAGCGGTACTAAGCGCCCAAAGTACGTGCGCT
>JAILJR010000179.1 GCA_024694565.1 Butyrivibrio sp.
TGTAAGATCCACGTCACTCTGTTCTCTTTTTGAGAGGTTAAATATGCAGATGATCTCATCATTATCTGCTTTTCTTCTGTAGGCAAAAACATTCTTGTTGCCGCTGTTTAAGATTTCAAATCCTTCGCCCGTATTATCAGAATAGAGGGACGGATGCTTCGCCTTAAGAGCGGAAAGATCAGAGATAAGTCCTCTGTAATCTTTTCCTGTCTTATCCCAGTCTATCGTATCTTTTTCCATAAAGGCGATCGCCTTGTCATAGGCAATCTCATCTCCGGAGTAGATCATAGGAACACCGGGAAGTGTAAATATAAGTGAGTACATGGATGGAATCACTTCGTCAGAAAAAGCTTCGGCTATGGTCCTGTCGTAAGAATTGACATCGTGGTTATCCAGATAATACATCGGGAATGTATTATTCTTCATTACAGGAATATAGAGCTTAATCTTATCCGCAGTCTTACCATCCTTGGCAACTGCCATAAGTGTCTCGTAAAGCTTTGTTGCGTAGTTGGAATCAAAGGCATAGTTGAGATTAGCCTCTGCTACTGATCCAAGGTCCTCCTCGATCATGTAGATATCTTTTACCTTATCAAGTTCTGTTCTGGCTTCCTCCCAGAAATCAACGGGTACGCCCGGAGCATAGTCACATCTGAAGCCGTCAACATCAAATTCCGTAACCCAGTACTTCATGCACTCTATCATTTCTCTGCGCATGTCAGCATTGTCGTAGTTAAGATCTGCAACGTCAGGCCATCCCATGTTCTCAGGGGAAATTATCTCGCCGTCCTTCTGGGTGTACCAGTCAGGATGTTCTGTTATCCATGCATTATCCCATCCTGTATGATTGGCTACCCAGTCCAGGATCACATGAAATCCCATATCATGTGCCTTTTCCACAAGTGCTTTGAAGTCCTCTTTTGTCCCGAACTCAGGATTGACATCCCTGTAGTCGCTGACAGAGTAATATGATCCAAGTTTTCCTGACCTGTTTGTCAAAGAAATAGGGTGAATCGGCATGAACCAGAGCGTGTTGATTCCCATATCTTTCAGGGTTTCAAGGTGCTCAGAGAATTCATTTATGGTTCCGGATTCTGTATACTGCCTTAAATTGACTTCATAAAGAACTGCTGTCTTCATGAAATCAGGCGCCTCTGACTCGGGGACTGAACTGTCATTTTCCAAAGAATCCGCTTCAGCGACCTGATCTTTATCAGTTACTTCAGTCGTTATACTTTCATCTGGTATTGTTTCTGCACTCTGTTCCCCTGTGCTTGTTTCATTTGAAGCGGAATCATTCTGATTAGCACCTTGTCCGGCAAAAGAACAGGCTGTGGTCATAAGCGTCACTCCCAATAATAAAGCAGCTGTCAGTCTTTTCATATTCTGTGTCCTTCTAAATTCATTTCATAAATTCTGTTCTTAAGTGCATTTCTTAAGTTCAGTTCTAAAGTTCAGATCGTAACTTGATTCTCAATTAAGTATTGATATATTTCTAATTCAGATTATTTCTTCTGTCATTGTCTGACCTGTTCGCTTGGTTAATCGCTTAACTATTGTAATAAAAAAATCAGGCTGCATGCTCTTTAAGAAAATTCTGAAAGATGTCATTCTCTCCGTAAAATGTCACAGTCAGATAATGCCTGAAGTCAATTGACATAACCCCAAGTATGGACTTTGCATCAAGTGTCACGTGTCCATAGGAAATATCAACATCAAAATCGCATTTGTTGGCCAGGTTTACAAAAGTAGTTGCCTGCGTTGGATCAAGCTTGATCACACTCTTTGTTACTGTCATGGTACCTTCCCTCCGTACATTTCGTTTAAAGGACGTTGAAACCTTCAGCTAACCCTCATACATTTTCAATGCTATACATTCTGAAATGTCAACGTCTAGTTAATCGTTTTACTTAATGTACAACACGTTAACCAAAATGTCAACCTCAAAATAACAATTTTTGGTCGAATTTACATTTTTCTATCTCTTTATGATTTTTCTCATGCACCGGGAAGGTTATTTACCGAATTTCAGATTGCCATCGAGAACCGGTACTTTACTGGCATAAAATGAAAACTCACCGCTGTCTAAAAGATTGCCCTCATCATCAGTCACTCTTATATCAAAGACAAGGATATGCTTACCGGTCTTGAGTTTCATACACTCGCAGTAGATATACTCAGTGTTAACTGCCGGCAAAAGAAAATTCAGATTGGCAGATACCGTAGTTACATAATATCCGCTCATACTACCGGTAGCACCTGCCATGGCGTCCACAAAAGAAAGCAGCGCCCCGCCATGGATGCTCCCATATGTATTGTGCAGTCTTTCGTCGCACTTAACTTTAGCTTTGCTGTAAGTAGGGCTAAGCTCCAGCAC
>JAILJR010000045.1 GCA_024694565.1 Butyrivibrio sp.
TCAATCTGTGGGGATATCAGAGACCTTAAGCATCTTTTAAAGGTATTTAATGACGTTCAGCCACAGATTGTAATCCACATGGCTGCCCAGCCCCTTGTCCGTGAATCCTACAGAGATCCGGTGTACACCTACGAGACCAACGTGATGGGCACGGTGAACATATGCGAAGCAATCCATCGCACTCCCAGTGTGCGCTCTTTTGTTAACGTCACAACTGACAAGGTATATCTCAACAGGGAATGGCAGTGGGGATATCGCGAGAATGAAGAACTAAACGGATATGATCCTTACTCCAACTCCAAGTCATGCTCGGAGCTGGTGTAAACGTCAAAGCCTACGCCATGACGTAAATTAAACGCCACCGTTTTATCAGTGGCGTGGTTTCCTGCATTCGTCCGGAAGACTGTCAGACCATGGCATTAAGTAGTCCAGCTTTGCAGGATCTATATTTCCTTTATCATCACAGTGCTTGGGAAGCTCTGTAAGTATATATCTGAAGTAATAGTAGGGCCTCAGGTTATTCAGCTTAGCTGTCTCTGAGATGCTGTAAACAAGAGCACTGGCATTGGCTCCTTTGGCTGTATTGTGGAACAGCCAGTTCTTCTTCCCGAGGCAGAAGGTCCTGATAGCTCTTTCACTCGCCGAATTATCGATTGGAACATCACCGTCTTCAAGGAAGACTTTGAGATATTTCTCTTGATTAATGACGTAGCCGAGGCCTTTTGCTGTTTCACTCTTGGGTGGAACAGTTCCTTCAGCAAGCTGTTGTTTTGCCCACGCCAAGAAGTCCTCAACTAACGGCTTGATCTTTGTCCGCCGTATTTGAAGGCGCTCTGCAGAGGACAGCTCCTTTGCGTCTGTATCTGCATTATAGAACACTGCTATTTTTTTCAGGGCCTGGTAGGCAACTGAGTTTTTCACAGCGGCCGGGTTCTTTTTATCGGCAGCCTTGACTGCATCGGCGAATGCCCTGCGTGCATGAGCCCAGCAATTTGCATTTGTCAGACCATCCAGCTTTTTATCTATCAGATGATACTGCTGCAAGGCATCTGTTACAAGGATTCCATTGTAATCCTTGTAGAATTCCAGAGGGATGTGGTGATCCCGTCCCTTCTGGTATTCATAGATGGCGATCTGCCGGTCTTTGTAAAACTCTCCGGACCGGTGAACCCACATGTGGCATTTACTGCCCGGGCGATCACTTTCCCTTATAACCTGCGTAGGCGTTTCATCGCACTGGTTAACATGCAGGGAAAGGAGTTCCTGTTCCATTCTCTTAACAAATGGAGCAAAGTATTTGGTACATTTAATGATCCAGTTGGACATATCCTGCCTGGAGATGTTTACTCCATTGCGCTTGAATTCCTGCTCCACTCTGTTAAGGGCTGACGAGTTGACGTATTTTACATTCAGTATTGAAGCAATAAGTGAAGGAGTTGCTAAACTGTTGCGAAACAGTTCCTTAGGCCTTTTGCCCCTCATGAATTCATCCTGATGGTCACCGCCTGTTCCGACATATACCTCAACAGTATGCTGTTCAACTGTCCATGACTCAGGTTCATGCCTCAGGCGTTTGTATTTTTCGTCAGGAAGACGACGCCAATTGCCTTTGCCAAAGTGAGCATCAAGTTCTTCCTCAGAGACACTGTACGGAGGAATCTCCTCGACGGGGAATCCCTCAAGACTCTCCTCACGGGATTTCTTTTTGCCACTACGGACATAGCTGATTACCTTGTCCGCCTCAGGCTCTGGTGCAGACTCGTCACAATGAGCCTCAGCTTCATCAAAGAATGACATCTGGCCATCAATGACTTCAAGCTTTTCGGTATGCTTGCCAAAACGATAATTGTTGGCAATGCGAACCTGCTCGATAAGGTACTCGACATTTTCATTGAGCTTATCAATCTGGCCATATGTCGCAAGAACAAGAGAGACAAGTTCTTCTTTGCTGTAGTTATTCAGTTCATCTGCTGTGGGTCTTGATGATGGCATTTTTCTGCTCCTTTGATATAACCATTATACTTGAAATGCAGATAAATAGCGACTTTAGAGCCAATCTGCCATCGTCATAATGCCTATACTTATATGCGCTCACAGCGTTCATATACGAAAGGAAATATAGAATTGTCAATGTGCGAAAATATATATTTTAAGCCACCATAAGCGTTAATAAACACTACACTGATGGGATAAAACCGTTGTTCCA
>JAILJR010000049.1 GCA_024694565.1 Butyrivibrio sp.
AATGGGTATGAGAGTTTTGAAAAGAATAGTGCCTGCTATAGCGGCCACAGCAATGACTGCGGCCCTGATAGCAGGGTGCGGCATGGGAAATTCAGCTCCGTCTGTACTTCCCGATGAGATGGATCTTGCAGATATAAAGAAGGGCTCGGTCTCAACAAAGGGCTCACTTCACGATCCCCAGGTCATAGTTGCAGAGGATGGGACAAATTACTGCTATGGGTCGCACATGACTGCGGCCACATCGGATGATCTCATCACCTGGAAGAGCTGGGCTGACGGGGTCAGAAAGTCCAACAAGATCTTCGACAATCTCCTTGAGGAGCCATTTGATGCATTTGCATATGTCGGCAAGAATGATCAGAGAAGCTACTCAGTCTGGGCACCAAGCGTCATATACAACAGGACGACGGGAAAGTATATGATGTATTTCTGCACCACGTCTTCATACATAAAATCAGATATCACCCTGGCCCAAGCAGACAACATCGGCGGACCTTACCACTATGAGAAAACAGTCATATATTCCGGATTTACAAAGCCTGTTCTTTCAAAGACCGATTACTACGATGTAATGGGAGAAGACAAGGAAGTGAGGGACAGGTATATCACGGCTGCCGGCTACAACAACCAGCTCTGGCCTAACGCCATCGATCCCGCCATGTTCTATGACGAGGACGACAGACTGTGGATGGTATATGGGTCATGGTCGGGAGGTATTTTCCTGCTTGAGCTTGATCCGGAAACGGGAGACGTAATACATCCTGAAACAGATGATGAGGCAGAGGTTGATAAGTATTTTGGAAAAAGACTTATCGGAGGAGGGCATCACCCGATAGAGGGGCCATATATCCACTACGACGAGAAAACGGGGGACTATTATCTTTTCCTGTCCTATGGCAACCTTCAGGCTGATGGCGGCTATCAGATAAGGGTGCTGAAGTCAGATACTCCTGACGGTCCCTATGTTGATGCGTCGGGCAAGAGTCTTGGGATAAACGGGGATCTTGACTCTTTTGCTGACTATGGCACAAAACTCATGGGAAACTATACCCTTCCCAGCCTCGACGTGACCTACATGGCGCCGGGTGGGCAGTCAACCTTTGTGGGTGCTGACGGCAGGCTGTACATAGTGTATCACCAGAGATTTGCAAATAAGGGTGAGACCCACAACGTAAGGGTTCATCAGATGGCCATGAACGAAGATGGCTGGCCCTGCATTTTCCCTTTTGCAACTAATGGGGAGACGCTTTCAGATGAGGGCTACAGACAGAGTGACCCTGTGGGGACGTTCTACATGCTAGACCATGGCCTGGCCGTGGATTCTACAGTAAACAAGCCGGTAAAGTGCAGCTTTAAGAACGGGAAGATAACAGGTGAGCTTACCGGATCCTATGAAGTAACTGACGGAACAAACTATATAACCATGACTATTGGTGAGACGAAATACAAGGGCGTGATGATAAACATGAAGGATGAAGCGGGAAATAACACCTTCTGTATCAGCACAGTCGGAGAAAATAATCATTCGTTGTGGTGTGTCCACTATATGAATGGATGAAAAAGCCCATAGGGGCAGCGGGAATAACTATAAAACAGAAAGGAAAGACAGATGGCTAAGCTGGTAATCAATGAGACAAAGAAAATGGGAGAGATTGCTCCTGAAATATACGGTCACTTCTCAGAACATCTTGGAAGATGCATCTATGAGGGGCTGTATGTTGGGGAAGACTCAGATATCCCCAATGTAAAGGGTATGCGCAAGGATGTCGTTGAGGCATTAAAAGAGATAAAGGTTCCGGTGCTTCGCTGGCCGGGCGGCTGCTTTGCAGATGAATATCACTGGAAGGACGGCATCGGTGACAAGAAGGGCCGTAAAAAGATGGTAAATACTCACTGGGGCGGAGTTACTGAGGACAACAGCTTCGGAACTCATGAGTTCATGGAGTTGTGCGAGCAGCTTGGCTGCAAGACCTATGTGAACGGAAACCTGGGAAGCGGAACCGTTCAGGAGATGAGTGAATGGGTCGAGTACATGACCTTTGACGGAGAGTCTCCCATGTCCAACCTGAGGAAGGCCAACGGCTCCGAGAAGGCCTGGAAGGTAGATTTCTTCGGCGTGGGCAACGAAAACTGGGGCTGTGGCGGAAACATGACTCCACAGTATTATGCAAATGAATACCGCCGGTATCAGACATATGTAAGGCAGTATGACGACAAGAACCCGATTAAGAAGGTATGCTGCGGACCGAACGTAGATGACTACAACTGGACTGAGAATGTCCTTAAGACCTGCTTTGACCACACACCTGAGTTCATGCATGGATTCATGGATTTCCTTTCGCTCCATTACTATGTGCATCCTCTCGGATGGGAGCCGAAGGTGAGTGCGACTGAGTTTGATGATGATCTTTATTACAAGACCATGAAGCAGGCTTACCGTATGGAAGAGCTTGTATCCCGCCACAGTGCCATCATGGATCAGTATGACCCTGACAAGAAGATCGGTATGTCTGTGGATGAGTGGGGATGCTGGTTCAAGGTTGAGCCCGGTACAAATCCCGGATTCCTCTATCAGCAGAATACAGTTCGCGACGCGCTTGTTGCAGGTATTACTCTCAACATCTTTAACAAGCACTGTGACAGGGTTAAGATGGCTTGTCTTGCCCAGATGGTCAATGTTCTTCAGGCTGTCATTCTCACTGAGGGTGAAAAGATGCTCAGAACTCCTACCTACCACGTATTCCACATGTACCGCCATCATCAGGGCGCTCAGCTCCTTGAGAGCTCTTTATCCGGCTGCGGAATCATAGAGAGCGGCGATGAGAAGGTTCCGGAGCTCACAGAGTCAGTTTCTGAGAAGGACGGAGTGATAACCGTGACAGTATGCAATCTCTCGGTTTCTGATGCAAAGACACTGGATGTACAGTTTGCAGAGGATAAGGAATATGAGGTCATAGAGGCTTCAATCGTTGGAGATACAGACCCGCACGACTACAATACCTTTGAAAACCCTGACAATGTAGTTGAAAAAGAGTTCGCAGGATGCAAAAAGGTCAGCGGCAATAAGTTTACGCTGACACTTCCCGCAGCAAGTGTTGTAGAGATCAGGCTTAAGTGAGCTTCTTTTGGCTCTGACATAATATGAGGAGCTGGCCTGTCTGACTTTTGCCGGGCGGCTCATGTAAGGATTCTGAGGTCAAAAGATCTCGTGCATTCCGGAAGCGGCACAGAGATTTTTGACCTCAACATCACTAATCACAGGAGCTGGTTACCGTCAGCGCACGTATTTTGGGCGCTTACGGTATCCGCATCCGAACGGTCTAAGTCAGATATAAACTGTCGTTTATAGAGGAGGAAATATGAAACAGACAAAAAATTACAAAATATGGTTTGCAACAGGGTCGCAGGATCTCTATGGTGATGAATGCCTTGAGAAGGTTGCGCAACACTCCAAGATGATTGTGGAGTCACTCAACGCAACCGGAAAGCTTCCCTTTGAGATAGTATGGAAGCCCACGCTCATTGACCAGGCATCCATCAGAAGGACTCTCAATGAGGCGAACAATGATCCGGAGTGCGCAGGCGTTATCACATGGATGCATACTTTTTCACCGGCAAAGATGTGGATAATAGGACTTCAGGAATATAAGAAGCCCCTCTGCCACCTGCATACCCAGTTCAACGAGGAAATTCCGTACGACACCATAGACATGGATTTCATGAATGAGAACCAGTCTGCACACGGAGACAGGGAGTATGGTCACATCGTGTCCAGGATGGGAATTGAGAGAAAGGTGATCGTGGGACACTTCACAGATCCCGAGGTTGTTGAGGAGCTTGCTGCCTGGATGACGACGGCTCTCGGAATCATGGAGTCATCACACGTAAGAGTCTGCAGGTTTGGCGACAACATGAACAATGTTGCCGTTACAGAGGGGGATAAGGTTGAGGCTCAGATTAAATTTGGCTGGGAGATAGACCATTACAATGTAAACGACCTTGTGAAATATGTGGATGCGGTTTCCGATGCAGATATCAAGGCTCTTACAGATGAGTATTACAGCACATATGAGATACTTCTTGAGGGCAGGAATGAAGACGAGTTCCGCAGGCATGTTGAGGTTCAGGCAGCTCAGGAGATTGGCCTTAGAAGATTCCTTGAGGAAAGGGATTATCATGCAGTTGTAACCCATTTTGGCATGCTTGGAGGACTTAAACAGCTTCCGGGTCTTGCTATCCAGAGACTGACTCAGGATGGCTACGGCTTCGGCGCTGAGGGTGACTGGAAGACAGCAGCCCTGGTCCGCCTTATGAAGCTTATGACATCCGGCAAAAAGGATGCCAAGGGAACAGCCTTCATGGAGGATTACACCTACAACCTTGTGAAGGGTAAGGAGGGTATACTTGAAGCTCACATGCTCGAGGTGGATCCGGCAATTGCCGACGGACCTATTTCAATCAAGGTACAGCCACTTTCCATGGGCAATCGTGAGGATCCCGCAAGACTTGTGTTCACATCGAAGACAGGCCCCGGTATTGCCTGCTCACTGATCGATCTTGGCAACAGGTTCAGGCTCATCATTGCAGAGGTTGACTGCAAGAAGGCAGAAAAAGCTATGCCCAAGCTTCCTGTAGCAACAGCCTTCTGGACACCAAGGCCTGACCTCAAGACAGGAGCAGCTGCATGGATTCTTGCAGGAGGAGCCCACCACACATCTTTCTCCTACGACCTGACAGCACAGCAGATGGTTGACTGGGCGGATGCAATGGGAATTGAGAGCGTTGTCATCGACAAGGATACCACAATAAGGGGCTTCAAAAATGAGCTCCGTTGGAACAGTATTGCCTACAGGTAATAGCAATCAGGAGTATATAAGGGGTTTGAAAAATTAACAGGCTGCGGCCCGTGTAGTTAATACGTTACAATTCAGTGGTCAGCCGGGGCAGAACCGGCCGCCCGCGGAATTGTAACGTTAATACCGGGGCGCGGCTTTTGTGCGCCCGGGAGTTGAAATCAATTTTAGATTTTGGTAAAATAATTTAAAATGAACTTGTAATTGGTTTTTGCTTTGGGGAATTGGGTATGATACATATAACTTCGCCTGATGACGGGCTTGAGTTGTTCAAGGTTCTGGGGTCGGATGTCCGCATAGAGATAATCAAGCTTCTCATGAAGGAGAAGCGCATGAACATGAACGAGATAGCAACGAGACTTCATATTACGAACGGAGCACTCACAAATCATGTGAAAAAGCTGGAGGAGTGCGGGCTTATTGATATTTCCAGTGAGTCATCGGGGCATGGTAACAGCAAGATCTGCTCTCTTCATCTTGATAAAATTCTCATCGACTTTGAGGAAGATAAAGAGCCTGAGAATGTTTACGACGGCTCGGTCAAGATAGGGCACTACTGCGCGCACAGAGTCTTTCCTACCTGTGGTCTTGCCACCTCAAGGGCGATCATCGGAGAGGTGGATGATACCAGATACTTTTCCCACCCCAACAGATTTGATGCTGACATATTGTGGTTTACAAAGGGATTTGTTGAATATGAGCTTCCGAATTTTATCCCTTCAGGTCAGAGGATCACACAGATAAGGATAACTGTCGAGCTGTCTTCCGAGGCTCCCGGAGTAAACAATGACTGGCCTTCGGACATAACCTTTTCACTGAACGACCGTGAGATTGGGATGTGGACATCTCCCGGTGACTACGGAGATGTGAGAGGTGTTTTCACACCTGACTGGTGGTATCCTTACTGGAATCAGTACGGACTGTTAAAGGTTCTGGCGATCAATGAGAGGGGAACCTTTATTGACGGTCTGCAGATATCAGATATCACGATTGACGATTTTGGCTTTGATTACAGGAGCCAGATAAGGTTTAAGATGGAGGTCAGGGAAGACGCCGAGCACGTAGGCGGCATCACATTATTTGGAAGTACCTTTGGCAACTACGCCCAGGACATAAACGTAAGCCTGAGCTACGCCCCGGTCGGGCAACTCATAAAATAAATCTAAAAAAAATGGTGAGATCACCATGCGCATCGGCAACAGTGAATTATGAAAACAAACAGACCGTAGCAATCTGAATCAGATTGCTCCGGCCTGTTTGTTTTTCACTGTTTATATGACTTTTGACCTCAACATCTTTATATGAGTCGCCCGACAAAAGCTCGCCAGGCCGGCCCCGACTGTGCATATTGTACAATCTCTTCGGGCACGCTTTCGCTCCTTTCGCTTCGTAGCGGTACTAAGGCACCAAAATACGGTGCCTAAGTACCGACGAGCTCATAGGGCCTCTCAGATGCTTGTGCAATATGCACAGCCGGAGCCGGCCTGGCGAGCTTTTGTCGGGCAACTCATTGTATTCTTAATATATACCTTTATTAACCTAATGTCAGTACATTATAATGAGCGGACTTACATTTGCGGCTACCGGTCTGCTACGGCTGACTGACCACGCAGTTGTATACGCCCGGCAGATGGATTAAAGCCATACTCAAGGCATCACATCTGAAAGTGCTGCTACTATATCGGTGGCAACCATAGAGTATCTGCCGCATTTTCGGCTGGCAGCATCTCCTGCGCAGCCATGCAGATAAGCACCGGCTGCAGCCACTTCAAAGCCGTTCATATTCTGACTGAGGAGCGCTCCCAGTATCCCGGACAGGACATCACCGGATCCGGCGGTTGCCATTCCGTCATTTCCGCTCACATTGATATAGAGCTTTTTCTCATTGCTGTCTGCAACTACGCTTCTTGAGTCCTTGCAGAGTATAGTTGCATGTATTCTGCCCGCCAGCATCTTGGTGTACTCAAGCACATGCTCCTTACACTCTTTTATTTCCCTGTTCATAAGCCTTGAAAACTCACCCATATGCGGTGTGAGAATAAGTCTTTTGGAATTTGTGCTGTAATTCTGCGCAAGCTTCATTAGCTGCTCATCATCCGCTATCAGATTAAGGGCATCGGCATCCATGATAAGGGACTTATCATAGAACCTGAGTGTATTCAGTACCAGCTCCCTTCCCTTTCCCTCTGTTCCTATTCCGGGACCGATCACAGCCTGCGTTGACCATTCAAAGGCCTTCTGAAGCTTTTCCGAAACAGGTTCAAAATCATCATATGTATCAAGTATAGCCTCAGGCAAAAGAGCTCTGACCACTTCTGCATTTTCTCTGTCAGTGAAAATACGCACCATACCGGCACCTGCCCGAAGGCACGCCGACGCTGCAAGAACACAGGCACCACTGATATTCTTGGATCCTGCAATAATCAGAACCTTGCCGTTTGTTCCCTTATTGGAATCACGCCGCCTTACAAGTCCGATATCATCAAAGCTCTCATAAAAGAAAGCTATCGGGTCCTTAGAAAGAAAGCTCTCCTTTGTTATTCCTGCATCTCCTATGCGAAGCTCACCGGTGTACTCACAACCGGGATAGAAAATATGTCCGAGCTTTGTAAAATTAAATGTCACTGTCACATCAGCTCTGACTGCATCGCCGCACACCTTACCCGAATCAGCATTAATTCCGGTCGGGATGTCGATTGATGTGACCAAAAGATCACTTCCTCTTTCCTTTTTGTAGCTGTTTATGAATTTCACCGCATTTAAATAATCCCCGGTAAGATTTCTTGACAATCCTATGCCAAACATTGCATCTACGATAACATCAAAGCTTCTCTCTTCATTTTCAGCGTCAAGTGAAGTGGGCTTTATTTTAGGTATGCCATATTTTTCGGCTATTGTCAGCTGTTTCAGAAAAAGGTCGCTGGATTTTGTCATATCCCCGATTATGCACAGATATACAACATATCCCTTTTGCCTCAGTAGTCTTCCTGTACAGATTCCATCTCCTCCATTGTTTCCAACTCCTGCAAGTATAAGGACAGTGTATCTTCTCTTTGCGTTCCTTTTCTGCCTCCATGCATCTATTTCTTCAGCAACCGATAAGGATGCCCTCTCCATCAGAATATCCGTCCCAACTCCATAGTATTCAGACGTGTTTCTGTCATACAGCTTCATTTCCTGACTTGTAACCGCATATTTCATAATGCTTTTTCTCCTTTTAAAATACCAGTTTATATCAGACTTATTCCGGTCGGATGCAGATACAGCAGTCTCAAACGTACTTAAGCAAAACCACATCCTATAAAGATAACTGCCAAAAATCCACCGTATAAGATTTTTCTGTATTAATGAAGAGGCTGCCTGCCGGCAGCCTCTGCTTCTATTCCGTAAACCTGTCATTCAACGTATTCTTCCTCGTCAGAGATTGGTCTTCTTATGGGATGTCGTCGATCAGGATCGTACTGCATATCAAAAATATCAATAACCTCAGGTCCGAATATCTGATGCATATAAGAATAGAGATTATAATTCTCCATCTCTGATTCCTGTAAACGTATAACGTTCTTTTTTAATTCAACCCTCACCCTTGATATCCACTCATCAAGCCCTTTGATATAATCAGTATTCTCATGAAGACGTGCATAACACACCTTCATGGTCTCAATCATAAGCTTGTAGTCAATATCATAGATTTCTCTCGACAGATCAATCAGTTCATCATCATGGCTCTCCAGCTTCTCATTGCACTCACCGATAAGCCTCGTTCTCTCAGAAATCTCTCTCTCAATCGAAGGATCTCCTCCTGATTTATTTGACTTGTCTCTAAGGGGCACAATCTCAGAAAGAAGCGTTTTCTTAAGCTTTTTAATTTGCTTGGTCTCTGTTCGTATCTTGCCATCACGCTCAACAAGAGAATTAAGCTGATCCGCAAGCGCTTCGATCTCCGGAGTCATCTCTGTCTGCGTGAAAAGCTGATGCCACTTGTTATCCAGCGTAAGGATGGGAATACTCTTTCCCTCCAGCGCAGACATGTACACTTCGTCGTCTCTAGCCATCAGATTCTCTCACTAAGGGTTTAATGATTTTTCGTACCTGTCTATATTATACGACAATTTCATCAAACTGTCAGATAAATGTACATTTTCTACCTGAATATTGTCAGGAACATCCAGGTCAACGTGTGCAAAATTCCATATCGCCTTGATTCCTGTTGTCTCAAGTCTTTTGGCCATGGGAACAGCCTGTTCCTTGGGAATCGTAAAGACTACTATCTCAATATTGTTCTCGCGGATAAAGTCCTCCACTTCATCAACGGGTCTCACCTCAACATCCCTTATTTTCTTACCGTATAGCTCGGGATTCTTATCAAAAGCACCCTTAAAGACAAACCCTCTCCTGGTAAAATTGGTATATCCTGCGATTGCCTGTCCCAGATGTCCTGCTCCTATTATCACAAGCGAATGCTGCCTGTCAATTCCCAGGATCTTGCTTATCTCTTCATAAAGATAGTTGACATTGTAGCCATAACCCTGTTGTCCAAAGCCTCCGAAATTGTTGAAATCCTGTCTTATCTGCGAGGCCGTAACCTTCATGATATCACTTAATTCCTGAGATGAAATTCTTTCTACTCCGCGTTCCTTAAGCTCGCCAAGATATCTGAAATATCTGGGGAGTCTGGCTATCACTGCCTGGGAAATATCCTTGTCTGCCATGATCAAGTCCTCTCTTAAGAATTGCTATAATTAGATAAATAAAAATATCTCTTTAATTATATTATTGTGTTAAATAAATGTCAATCATTTAAAAAGGCACTACCCCTTAATGGGGTAATGCCTTTGATAATCTATGGCACTCATCTTACTTATGGCTTGAAGTAGCTGATGGCATCCTGCATGTTTGTAGCAAGATCCTGCAGCTTGTCGGCAGCCTCTGTGATCATGGCAAAGGTTGCATTGAGTTCCTGCATGGAAGCATTGGTCTCCTGAGTTGAAGCTGCATTTTCCTCAGAGATGGCAGAAAGGTCAGATATGATCTCGACAAGCTTGTCCTTCGCAACGTTGAGCTGTCCTACATGATCTGCAATACTGTCAGTGCTGCTCGAAACATTGTCAACGTTAACAGCCATACTCTGCATATTGTCCTTAGTATTATCAAGCTGCTCGGACTGTGTTGCGAAGTTTTCATTCAGCTTCTGCATTACTTCTACAGATGCCGCAGAATCTGCAACAAGCTTTTCAACTATCTTTTTGATCTCATCTGCAGAATTGCTGCTCTGTACAGCCAGCTGTCCAATCTCAGTTGCAACTACCGCAAAGCCCTTGCCTGCGTCACCTGCTCTTGCCGCCTCAATGGAAGCATTAAGTGACAGAAGGTTGGTCTGGGATGCAATCTCGGTGATAGCCTGTGAAAACTTGGATATTTCCTTAGCCGACTCGTTTGTGGAGTCGATTGTCTGACCTATTTCACGTACGGAAGCCTGAACCTCATTGCTCTGTTTAATAAGATGATCCAGTGCATCCATAGCAGCCTGACATGAGCTCTTCATCTCATTGGTATATGCATTAAGCTCCTCAACATTGTCAGAAACCTGTTCAATATCTCTTCCTATATCCTGAGTATTTCCTGCTGCACTCTCTACACTCTCTGCCTGTGTAACTGCTCCCTTTGAAATCTCATCGACAGCTTCTGTTACCTGGCTTGATGCATTTGATGCCTGTGAAGCTGATTCGGACAGCTCAGAACCTGATCTCTTTAGTTCACTTGACATATCCATGGTGGTCCTGATAACTTCACCAAGCTTTGTACTCAGCTTCTGAGCTCCGTCTGCCAGAAGACCAATCTCATCATTTCTTGCAATTGAGCTCTCATCAATATTGAGCTTGAGTTCACCCTGTGAAAGATTACCAAGCTCATCTGCAATGGCTCTCATCTTTACGGAAGCCCTGTTTGCAACGACAATACCTATCACTGAAAGAGCAATTGTAAGCAGAGCTGAAATTCCTACCATCGTAGTGATTATCTTCCTTATAGCCTTTGCCACGGAATCAGATTCACGTCCGGCAAATGCCATTCCAACTGCCTGTCCATTACTGTTTATAAGTGGTTTGTAATAACAGTAATATTCCTTTGTTGCACCTGCAGGGGTAGTTTTGGCATTGTACTCTGATTTGTTGGAGATTACAGCTGTGTATACCTTGTCAGAGATATCATAGCCTGTAGCCTTCTTGCCGGAAGCATCCCTCATTGTCGTTATCATTCTGGTCTTTCCGTAGAATATGGAATACTCAACACCAGTCTCAGCCTTAAGACTGTCCATAATACTCTCATATTCAGCCGTGATATCCTGCTCGCCCTTGTAGACTGCACCGCCATCCATTGACCAGTCACCATCCCAGATATTGTTCATTTCGCTGGCGAGCTGTTCAACAGCAAGCTTGAGCTCCTCATTCACCATGCTCTCGTAGGTATTGTCGATCTCTACTGCGCTTATTATTGTCAAAACCGCAGCTATTCCTACAATAGCTGCAACGGCGACAAAAATAAGCCTCTGGATCAGCTTTCCTTTTCTTTCCTTTGTTTCCATTACTGCCCCTCCTTGTAGTTTTTGATGGTATTGTCATTAGTTAATCTTTCTGTTAACTATAGAACAATTATACTCGATATTTCGGCTAGTATCGTATGATTGTTTATAAAGATTTGATAAATTATTTGTTACATATAGCTGCCAGAAAACTAAGGACAGCACAGCAGCTTTGTTTCAGAACTGATTTTAGTACAAAAAAGCGAGCCCGAAAGCTCACTTTGTAATATCATTATAACACTCAGGACGCCTGTCTCTGAAAAGTCCCCAGGAAAGCCTGTTGCTTCTGATCATTGAAAAATCATATTCGGCATAAATTATTGCTTCTTTATCCCTTGGAGCTTTGGACAAAACCTGTCCTGTCTCATCGGTAAGAAAACTGTTGCCGTAAAAAGAAAGACTCGATGACTGACCTGAGTTATCTTTTGAAGCAACAACCTCCTCTGTGCCGATACGGTTTGCAGCAGCAACGGGAATTATATTTGCCGCAGAGTGACCCTGCATGGTACGCATCCAATGGCCACTGCTGTCCACATCAAGTATCGGCTCTGAGCCTATTGCGGTCGGATAAAGAATTATGTCCGCCCCCTTTAGTGCAAGGCATCTGGCAGTTTCGGGAAACCACTGATCCCAGCATATTCCTACCCCAACATTTCCATAGCGCGTTTCAAACACCTTAAAACCGGTATTGCCTGGCGTAAAATAAAATTTTTCCTGATAAAAATGATCATCCGGTATGTGAGTTTTGCGGTATATCCCAAGCTCACTTCCATCGGCATCTATCATTACTACAGAGTTATACAGAACATTTCCGTCTCTCTCATATATACTTATTGGCATCACGACAGAAAGCTCTGCACAGAGTTTTTTAAAGTGCCTGACAGCAGGATTATCTGCAGGCGGAAGGGCATAATCGTAGTAATCGTACCTTCTCTCCTGACAGAAATATTTTCGCTCAAAGAGCTCCGACAAAAGAACGATGTCTGCTCCCTCTGCAGCGGCTTCTCTTGTAAGTCGCATCGCATTATCAATATTTCTTTTTACCTGTTCATCATCTGATGAGGCAGCCTCTCCACATGCAAACTGTATGCAGGCCACCTTTACTAAATTGCTCATTCGATACTCCTTAGAGTTTTATTTTTTAATCGACAAATATTAACCCGGAATCTGCTGGGTAATACAGTGTATGTTTCCACCCCCAAGAAGGATAGACCTTGCGCTTATTCCTATAACTTCGCGATCGGGACATATCTCTTTTAATGCATCCTTCGCCCTCTGGTCACTCTCCTTATTTCCTCCGCCAAATTGCGGAACAAGAAGTGCCCTGTTCAGGAAATAGAAATTCACATAGCTTGCAGCAAGTCTCTCACCTATTTCCCGGGTGTCCTCACCCTCCTCGAATTCATAGTTACTCAGATCGCTTTCACCGATTACCACCGGGTAATCTGGAATAGCAAGCTTATGGATCTTCAGCCTTCTTCCCTTGGCATCCGTCACACCTTCGAGGTACTCAAGATCTGATACGGACAGTTCATACTGCGGATCATCCTTGTCATCAGTCCAGGCAAGAACCACTTCGCCCGGTGCAGTAAAGGCACATACATTGTCGACATGCTCATTTGTCTCATCATTGTAGATGCCTCTGGGAAGCCATAATACCTTTTCAGCACCCAGGTAGCTCTTAAGCTTATCTTCTATCTGTTCCTTGATAAGATCCGGATTCCTTCCTTTACTCAAAAGACAGCTCTCAGTCACCATTACGGTTCCCTCGCCATCTGAATGAATTGAACCACCCTCAAGAACAAACGGACTTGCATTGTAATACTCGTATCCGGTCTTGTCACAGAAAAAAACAGCCAGACGGTCATCCCTGTCATAGTTTTTGTAAAGACCATCAACACTTCCGCCCCAGGCATTAAAGCTCCAGTTAATTCCTCTGACCTTACCTGCATTATCCCTTACAAAGGTTGGGCAGACATCCC
The DNA here is from genome assembly GCA_024694565.1 of Butyrivibrio sp. GTDB lineage: Bacteria > Bacillota > Clostridia > Lachnospirales > Lachnospiraceae > Butyrivibrio. The sequence continues at coordinate 13,416 of JAILJR010000049.1, forward strand.
TTGCCCAGGCATCATCTGACTCTATCATAATGATCTTAAGTCTGTTTCTGAGTCTCTGCCTGTCAAGAACACATTCAGAAATATTGGAGATAATATCGTCAGTTATCAGCTTTGCTTCAGAATAAAACTGTGTGCTGACAATAAGATAAAGATTTTCTCTCCTGAGAATCTCTCTGAAAATTGCATCAAAAGCCTCCAGTACATCCGTCCGGTCTTTCCCCCAACTGCCGGGCCGTGTCGGATATATCATTATTGTGCCATTATGAGATGTAAACTCCGCCGGCATATAAAATCCATCCAAGGCCGGCAAACCTTCTATTTCTTTAAACATAACTTCCACCTGAACAGTAAAAAAGCACGCCCTGCCGGAAATGGCAGGGCTTATGGTAAATCGCAGCAAGCAGGCTGGTACACCAGATTAAAAACTAAAGTCTTGATTTGAAATCCTGATATCCAAAGCGGCGAATTATTTCTACTTCTCCATTCGGATGCATTATATCAATATCAGGAAGAGGCATGCCGTTGAAGGTATTATTCTTTACCATACTGTAGATAGCCATATCTTCAAAATATAGCCTGTCTCCTACCTTTTTCTCATCTGCGAAGCTGTAATCTCCAATTATATCTCCGGCCAGACAGGTCTTGGAAGACAGCCTGTAGGTATAGTTCATCTCGCCAGGTTCCTCTGAATCCTTGAGCGGTGGTCTGTAGGGCATCTCGATCACATCCGGCATATGACAGGATGCAGATGCATCCAGGATAAGTACCGGCATTCTGTCGGTCTGAACAACATCAACAACAGTGGTTGCAAGATAGCCTGCATTCAGCGCAATAGCTTCACCCGGTTCCATATATACATCTATCCCGTATTTCTCTCTGATATAGCTCACAAGCCTTATAAGACCTTCCCTATCATAGCCCTCTCTTGTTATATGATGGCCTCCGCCAAGATTGATCCAGCTTATTTTGCCTTTTCCGCTGGTTAGACCAAGCTCAGTATCGAGATCCTCTGACTCAATGGGTATATTGTCCAGAGCTATTTCCTCGTCATATTTGTCATCAGATGCGCTGTCAAAGCCCATAGTTCTGAAAACATAGCTGTCATAGTCATCTGCAATCCTGGGATTGGGGAAAAATCTGTAAAAATCCTTTTCAACCTTCAGGAAAGTGTCCTCCAGAGGCTCAAACCCCTGCTCACAAAGATTGTGAAAATGAATACCGCTTACTCCCTCCGGAAGCACCTGAGGAAGATACTCATTTCGAATTCCAAGTCTGCTCCCCGGAGCGCAGGGATCATAGATTTCATGGGCATCCTCTGAGCTGAACTCCGGATTGATCCTGATCCCCACTGATAATTTCCCTTCTTTTACAGCACTTTCCCATCTGGGTCTGTGATGCTCAAGCTGGGCAATGGAATTAAAGACAATATGGTCACATATCCGGCAGAGCTCATCCATCTCGCTGTCAGTGAACGCAGGCTCGAAGACATGATTCTCCCTCTTTTCTCCGAAATACTTAAATGCTTCAAAGGAAAGCCTGGCCTCAAATATCCCGGAAGCCGCAGCCCCCGTCAGATACTTGGCAATCAAAGGATAGGTCTGATAAACAGAAAAAGCTTTCTGTGCGAGTAAAATCTTAGCCCCACTCTTCTCCTGAACATCTCTTAATATCTCAAGATTCTCTATCAGTTTTTTCTCATCAATTACATAAGCAGGTGTTGGTACATCAGTTATATGCATTTTAACCTCGAAAACAGTTTTTTGTATTTTATAGATAAAAGAGATTTCATTTACTGAACTTCTTCAGGATTCTCCATAACCACCCATGGCAGTCCGTACTCATTGAGCATCACCATGTATGGATCCGGATCAAACTCGTCAGTAGTGAAAACTCCCGGCTTCTTCCATTTGCCGGTAAGAACAAGGGCTGTTCCAATCATGGCCGGAACACCTGTTGTGTAGCTTATTGCCTGACTTCCAAGCTCCTTGTAGCACTCCTGATGGTCACATACATTGTAGATGTAAATGCACTTTTCTACTCCGTCCTTCCTGCCCCTGAAAATACATCCGATGTTGGTCTTGCCCACTGTCCTTGGACCAAGGCTTGCCGGATCGGGAAGCAGGGCTTTGAGGAACTGAATTGGTACAATATCTCTTCCCTCAAACTTAATTGGAGTTGTTGAAAGCATACCTACGTTCTCAAGACATCTCATGTGATCGAGATAGCTCTGTCCAAAGGTCATGAAGAAACGGATTCTCTTTACTTCAGGGAAATTGCGTCCCAAAGCCTCTATCTCCTCGTGATGAAGAAGGTACATGTCCTTCTTTCCAACCTCAGGAAAATCGTATTCCCTCTTAATCTCCATGGGCTTTGTCTCAACCCAGTGGCCATTCTCCCAATAGCTGCCGTTGGCACTTACCTCGCGCAGATTGATCTCAGGATTGAAATTGGTCGCAAAGGCATAACCATGATCGCCGCCGTTGCAATCCAGAATATCAATGGTATCAATTTCATCGAAGAAATGCTTTTTGGCATATGCAGTAAACACACTGGTCACACCGGGATCGAAGCCGGTTCCCAAAAGTCCTGTTATCCCGGCCTCCTTAAATCTGTCGAAATAAGCCCACTGATAGCTGTAATCAAAGTAAGCTGTGAAGCCCTTTTCCTTGCAGCGCTTCTCATAAGAAGCACGCCATACAGGTTCATCTGTATCCTCGGGCTCATAATTTGCAGTATCGATATAATCGACCTTACATTCAAGGCAGGCATCCATTATTGTCAGATCCTGATAAGGAAGGGCTACATTTAGTACTGCATCCGGCTTGTACTGCCTGATTATACGGATAACATCATCAACATCATCTGCATTTACGACAGCTGTGGTGATATTTACAGGATAACCCTGCTTATCCAGCTTTTCCTTAAGTGCGTCGCACTTACTGACTGTGCGGCTTGCAAGGCACATTTCCGTAAATACATCCTTGTTCTGTGCGCATTTCTGGATTGCAACCTGTGCAACTCCTCCACATCCAATTACAAGTAATCTACTCATCTTGACATATCCTCCTCTTCCTGAAGCAGGTCTTCAACATACTTTGGAAGCATGAACGCTCCCTTATGTAAATGTGTGGTATAGTACCACGTCTTTATACCTCTCTCATCCCATCTGTCAGGATTGAAATCCTTGAGCGGATGATATTTCTTGCTTGCAAAGCCGAAAAGCCAGTAGCCGGCAGGACAGGTTGGAATATGTGCCTGATAAACCCTGTTGACCGGAAATACACGATACGCCTTCCTGTGCATTGCTCTGCAGCTCTCTTCATCCTCGTCATAAAAGGGACTCCCGTGCTGGTAAACCATGATGCCGTCGTCATGGAGAGCCTTATAGCAGCTTCCATAGAACTCCTTTGTGAAGAGCCCTGCCTCATGACCCAGGGGTTCTGTGGCATCGTTTATAATAAGGTCGTACATATCATCGCACTTTCTGAGATACTTAAGTCCGTCCTGATAAAAGATATGTACTCTGTCGTCCTCAAGCCCTATTGCATTATCCGGGAAGTACTGCTTACATACATCCACAAACATGGAATCAGGCTCAACCACATCAATGACCTTGATCTCGTCATAGTGTGTGAGCTCTCTGGCAACACCTCCGTCTCCTCCGCCAAGGACAAGAACTCTCTGCACCTTGGGATGAACAGCCATGGGAACATGAACAATCATCTCATCATAGGTGAACTCATCCTTTTCAGAAAAAATAATATTGCCGTCAGATGTAAGAAACTTTCCAAATTCCGGGGAGTCAAAGACGTCGATTCTCTGAAATTCACTGGTACCGGAAAAAAGCTGCTTGGAAAGTCTTATACTGATCTTCACATTTCCGGTATGCATATCACTAAACCAATAATCCATGTCTGCCATGTTGTTTGGGTCTCCTTGGTTGAATAATTTAGTTCGGTGGCGGGGAAAATGTGTAATCCCCTGCCATCCGATGATTTTACGCACTAATCTTATGAGTTGCCCGACAAAAGCTCACCAGTCCGGCCCCGGCTGTGCATATTGTACAATCACTTCGGGCACGCTTTCGCTCCTTTCGCTTCGTAGCGGTACTAAGGCACCAAAATACGGTGCCTAAGTACCGACGAGCTCACAGGGCCTCT
>JAILJR010000086.1 GCA_024694565.1 Butyrivibrio sp.
CATTACGACAGAACATATTTTAAATGTTCTGGATGAAATATTCTCAAATGAGATGAAAGAATGAATGGTAAAAAGATAAAGCAGACAGACTATCAGCGATGGTATCGTAAAGAACCTGTCATCTCCCGGATACTTCTGGATACTGCTCGTGATCAGCGCAATTACCCCCATTAGTGCAGTGGCAATCCCCATCCCAAGAGATGATGTCTTTTTATGGTTGGCAAATATAAAGCCTACCATTCCTGCAATAATCGACAATGTGAGTGCCATCGAGGACAGGAATCCACATAACATATAGTACTTCATCGATTGGCTCGAGGCTGCAAATGTAAAGTGCATTATTATACTCTCTATCTCATCATAGAAAGCTATCTCAAGCTCAAATGCAAGTACCACAAAAGAAATGACCATCAGCACCATGGCCAGTATCCTGGTTCCCACAGGTCTCTTTTCCATACTGCTATGAACTGCCCTGTAAGACTTGTCAGTATACATGATTGAGAATACAAACAGCACCGGCATGGCAACTAAAGCGTACATGGTAAAGAGCCATATTTCCAATATCACAGCTCCAAAGAGTATCCATCCGATATAAAAGAGAACCTGTGGCTTTTCATCAATCAGACGTATTCCCAGAACAGCAGCAACAACTCCTGCTACATGTAATACATAAGCAAAAACATAGCCAGCTGCATAAGCTCCCCCATAAAAAAGTCTCTCATATGGGTCAGCTTTATACGGCAGAAACAGGAGTATAACTGGAATCATAAGTATGCAACAAACAATCATTATGTAGTAAAAAGTATTCTTCTTTACCTTCATAACAGTCCCTTTACTTGGTAGAAATCCACCTGAACTGGGAGAGCGGCATGTCTAGTTCAATGGAAAAATTAACTACGGTTGTAGACGAAGCCCAACCCTCACCACTGATTCCAATCAGCTCACCGTCAGAATAAGCCGAATTCGTTAGCGGTCCTGTGAGAGTAAGGTAAAAGTTAATCTTTGTCTTGTCTTGAACCGAAAAATCAGGAATAGCCTTAAGGCCGGTGTAGATGCTTGATACATCACAGGCACAGAAAGCTTCACCGACTGCTTCCTTACCGTTATCTGAATAATACTCACGGGATAAAATCTGATCCACACTTGTCACCCTTGAGCAGAGAGCCTGTTCCCCGTCAATGCCAAACTCAGTATACTCCTCCGGAAATGAATATCTATCAATTTTTATATTTTCTTTTGTGGTCTCATCCGAAGCAGTCCCCCTGACAACCAGACCCTCAACTTCAAAAGAACGTCCCAAGTAATCATCAAAGTATTGCAATCTCCCGATAGAAACAGTCCAATTCCCATTCCTGTCGAGCGTAAAATCTACTTGGGGAGTGATTCCGTAGCTTTGTATCATACCCTTTTTCCAATCACAAATATCGGTAAAGTATGCTGTTGCGTCTACCTCCGTATCTATCGGTATAAACCCATCCAACTCGTTTGGCTTAACCTCCACCGTTCCCGCAAACCTTGTCATGAAAATATTGCCAAGAGGCTTCTGATTAGAATCAGAGAAGACACCAAGAGCACACTGTCTATTTCCATCCTGATACATATTGACTATAAGAAATTCCTTAATCAGGTCTGCGCTTGCAAACATGTACAGATTAATCATGTCAGTATCCGGATCTGATACAAAAAGGCTGTCCTTTGTAGTCCAACCATAATAGACATCGTCAGGTAATATGGTTGTGTCTGTCCTGTAGTCCTTACCGGTATTTCTATCAACAAGTGTCTGAGTATACCAGTCTGCCTTAAAGGTCACATTATTGTTTCCATTATCAGTAATTTTTGCATTAAATGTGGCATAAAAGCATGACTTGTCTGTTGGTGTTCCTACAAGAAAAGCCTTCCATTCGCCCTCTGCATAATCAGGAATGGAGAGCTTTTGTGCACCGGCGGGAACAGTGAAAATATTGTCAACACTCCGCACCCAATCAAAATCCTCTCCCTTTGGCCTGTCTGCTCCATCCGCATACTCCGACGGTCTCAATATATACTGCACCTGCGCCGAAGCTGCAATCGGCAGTGTACATACCGCAATCATAACTGTCAATAAACCTGCCACCAAAGCTCTCCTTAGCATAATTTTCCCACCCTTAAAAACTGACATAATATCTTCCCTTCCTTTTTTATGTATTCCCTGGCACCCGAAACGGATTTTTGCTTTATGTTGGCATAGGATAAATTTTTCCAGGTGCTGTGAACAAAAGTCCACAGCACCTTTTTCGGACCGATCATCATTTACTTCAAAATACCGGATACACTATCTTCTAAATAACCCCAATATATCCTGCAACCAGATATGCTATGTAAAGTGCCAGAATAATGCCTATTATCTTTTTGATTCCTTTGCCTGCCTTATAGATGCAGAATGCAAGCAGCATAATAATTCCGTACTTTATTATGGTTTCCATCATTGCCGGATCTGTCATTTTTCGCAAACTCCAATCTTTGTAATTTTGGGTACATCAAACATCCCTGAAAATGCATGTAAAGCCTTAAAGCATCTCTCTTCATCAGTACCCAGGCATGTTGTATTCCCAGACCACCATTGGCCCTTTGGTATAAGTATATGTGACAATATTGTACAGGGAGCACTCACCCGCCAGCTCATCCGTAGCGCTGAAGACAAAATATATCTTTTCCCCATCCTCACTTCCATCAGGAAACCTTCCATCAAAGCCGAGCTCAAACTCTTTGTTGTCCTCGAACCATCTCATCGTATCGCCCTCAGGATAAGGGCTGAAATACTGGATTCCCTGTCTGGGATATCTTGTATCAAAAAAGTGTTTTGGCGTAACTGAAATAGATGTCGGATCCTCAATGTTCTCCACATCACAAAGCGCATTAAGGCAAATAACATTTCCCGGCACATCCTCACCATCCGATGCAGGGTAGATTCTGACATCAGGATGGAACCCCTGCCCGGTATAGAACGATGCGTCGTAAAGACTGGATGGCGGTTTAAACGGCAGGAACAGCCTCTTCTTCTCTCCGGTATGAGACTCTCCGGTCACCTCAAAATCAAAGCAGAGATTCTGTCCATCAGCTCCATAGCGGTTTGCACCTACCTTAAGACCGCTCTTCTCAGCCTCCTGTACATCAGAGCTGACGTATCTTACATCAGAAAGATCCCATCTGCCCGCAAACTCCCTCTTGGTCCACTCACCGCTGTTTTCATCATGCTCTTCTTCTACAGCTTCTGCCATTCCAACA
>JAILJR010000096.1 GCA_024694565.1 Butyrivibrio sp.
CATGCTCAGCCTTGGCAGAAGGACATTCATCAAAGGCCATAGCTATCGTGGAGCCCAAATGTGACTGAATACGCATGCTCTCTTCCGGTCCCATGAACAGCTTGTGTCCGTCAATATGTGAGTGGAAGTAAACTCCTTCCTCTTTTATACGCCTTGTCTTGGCAAGGGAAAAGACCTGAAATCCGCCCGAATCTGTCAGAATAGGCTTATTACAGGACATGAATTTGTGCAGTCCTCCCATTCTGTATACAGTCTCATCTCCCGGACGCAGATGCAGATGATATGTATTTGAAAGAACCACCTGTGTGCCTATTCCTTCAAGATCTTCAGTTGAAACACCGCCTTTTATGGCAGCTACAGTTGCTACATTCATAAAAACCGGAGTCTGAATCTTGCCATGGACAGTTTCAAACTCCGCTCTTTTTGCAGTGCCATCTTTTTTAATAATTTTGTACATAAAAACCTCATGATAAGTTGCACTTTTTACCGGCATAAGCAGTAAATAGCGCAACTTCTTATTTGACATATGTGTTCCAAAGTTCCTCTAAGCATATATCATTTTGAACCATGAAGGTGGCCGCGTCAACACCTACATATCTGAAGTGCCAGGGTTCAAATTCAATACTTGTTATATCCTCTTTTCCCAAAGGATATCTAAGAACAAATCCGTATTTGTAACTATTCTCGGAAAGCCACTTGCCGGCTCTTGTATTTCCAAAGCCCTCATCCAGGCTTGAATAACCATCTGTGATAATATCGATTGCAAGTCCCACCTGATGTTCGGAAGATCCGGGAACGGTAACCGCCTGACTTGCCAGATTGTAAGCATCCATATATGACATGCCGGCTTCCATATACCTGTTGATCTTGGTATCAAAGAGCATGGTCTGCCTGTCCATATCTCTGTATGGAGAACAAATTATGAGTGATACGCCCTCTGCATGAGCAGCCTTCATCATATCAAGAAGAGGTGAGATTATCCTCTCATCACATCTCATAGTGCCGGTTATAGTACCAAGCGGAAACTTGTAATCATCAGGAATCGGGTGCTGCTTGTTTACAAGCATGATCTTCCAGTCATCAGAACTAAATTCCGGATCATTTACATTGCTATCGTCTGAAAGTGTATTTGCATCAGGGTCATCTGCAGCTTTGCTGGCGCCCAAAACTTCTGCTCTTTCATCTATGTCATATGCATCTGTCCCACTTGCTTCCAGAATATCAGATAAAGAAGCCTGTTTCTCAGGATTTAAATGCTCGGACTCAGCAACATCAGGATTTTCACTTGATAAAGCTTCTCGTATAACTTCGGAATCAACGTCCTCTACCGAAGCAAGCTCGGCATCAGACTCTTCTATAGTAGTATCTGCCACAGCTTCATTTTCTGCTGTCTCGTTTTCAATCTTCTCAAAGTCAGAAGCAAAGCTTATTGTAAGAGCCATTCCCGGATAAGAAAAGCTGCTGCTCGCGACAAAAAACAATAAAATACATGCAAGGCATGTAAATCTTTTTGAATTTCTGTAAAAATAAAAAAGGAAATTATATACGCTGATCGCAATGATCGCATAAAGAATGCCAAAAAGCTTTAAAGCCTTATGCTTGCGGTTAAAACTACATACTTTGGATATAACTTTTTCCTTATAAGAAAATTTTTTAACGCTGTTACTTGCGTTCATACCAGAACTATCCCCTCTATCCCTCATTACCGTTTTGGTATAAAATCGGTGTAAAATTACAGCTTATTATATAACGTTTTAAATAAAATTACACTACATATTTACAGAAATTGTAATAATTTAGCCTCAAAAAACTTGAATATATCCATCTTTCTTGTGATATACTATTTGAAAATGCGGATGAAAAGGGCGCAGATACGCGGTTTATGCGCCTGCATCTGGGAAAAAGGCGGTATTAATATGGCAGGATCTACACTTGGAAAAAACATTGTAATCTCCACCTGGGGCGAGTCTCATGGAAAAGCTTTAGGTGTTGTAATAGACGGTTTTCCTGCAGGAATGGAATTAGACGAAAGAGACATCCAGAAATTCCTCGATAGAAGAAAGCCCGGCACAAGTTCAGCAACAACTTCCCGCAAGGAAGATGACCTTGTGGAGATCCTTTCCGGAGTTTTTGAAGGCAGGACTACAGGAACCCCTATATCACTTATGGTAAAAAACACATCTCAAAGATCCGCAGATTATAGCGAGATTGCAGGTTATTATCGCCCGGGACATGCAGATTACGGCTTTGACGAAAAATACGGTTTCAGGGATTACAGAGGCGGTGGCAGATCCTCAGGCCGCGAAACAATAGGAAGAGTTGCTTCAGGGGCCCTTTGTTCCAAACTTCTTTCCCAGATGGGTATTGAGGTATGTGCTTATACAAAGTCTATCGGCGATGTAGAGATCGATCCATCCAAATTTGATAAATCAGCAATCTACTCCACTCCTACTGCAATGCCTGATGCAGATGCAGATAAAAGAGCCATGGAACTTATACAGAAATGCAGAGAGGATATGGACTCTATTGGTGGAGTTATAGAATGCAGGATTACTGGTGTCCCTGCCGGTATCGGTGAACCCGTTTTTGACAAACTTGATGCACGCCTGTCACAGGCTATTATGTCTGTCGGTGCTGTAAAAGCCGTAGAATTCGGCGATGGAACCAAAGTTGCCCGCTACAGAGGTTCCGAGAACAATGATGAATTTGAAATGATGTCAGATGGCTCTGTCAGTAAAAAGACAAATCACTCCGGCGGAGTTCTCGGCGGAATGAGTGACGGAAGCGATATCATTGTCAGGGCTTACATCAAACCCACACCCAGTATTGCCCGCACTCAGTCCACAATAAATAAGTCCGGCGAAAACATCGACATCAACATCAAAGGTCGTCACGACCCTGTGGTTGTTCCCCGCGCAGTTGTGGTTATTGAATCCATGTGTGCTCTTACGCTGCTTGATCTGATGATTTCCAACATGTCATCCCGCGCAGATTACATTACTTCTTTTTATAAAAATAAATAAATCTGAATCTGATCAAAAAATAAGCTCACCCTTCTAACTATATGAAGAAAGGTGAGCTTTTATTATCGAATCAATTGTTCGGTGCATACTAATTGCAAATTCAGTATGTCCGTCAAATTCTGTTTAGCAGTATCAACCCTCAAGCTTATGGAAGATAAT
>JAILJR010000185.1 GCA_024694565.1 Butyrivibrio sp.
AAGTATTTCTTTTTAAAAGCACTCTCAAAATTATCTATGACGTACTGCTTGAGCTCATTCTTTTTGTCGAGCTCCTCGTCATAAAAATTGTAGTCCCTGTCGTAGATCTTGATAATGTAGTCGCAGGCAATCTTGGCCCTGTCGATCATGATGACCGGATCTTCCTCATCACCTTTTGCCTGATAAACTCCGGCCTTAAGGCGCATCTTAAGGCCCTTCTCATAATTCGCAGCAGCCTCCTGCAGCGACTTTATCCTGTTTATTATTTCTTTTTCATCAAGAGATTTTGCAAGGATGATAAACTGGTCGCCGCCCGTCCTGGCAGCAAGCTCATCGGGAAAAATCCTCCTGATCTCATCCGACACTCCGCGCAGAAACTCATTTCCGCCGGAAAAGCCGTAGCGCTGGTTGAAGGACTTGAAGTTCATCACATTTATATAAATGATCACGGAACCGGCACTGGCGGCAAAATCCTCTTCACCGTGCAGATGATCAAGAATACCGTTGATATTATGCAGACCGGTGAGCTCATCTATATGATCATTTTCCTTGTTCCGCTGAATATTAGGATTATCCATTGCTGCCTCTCAAAGGTTTTTTTAGAAAGATCAACTATTGAGTTGCCGGGCAAAAACTCACCAGTCCGGCAACGGCTGTGCTAGCTTTTGTCGGGCCACTCATTAACTAATTAATTATAACATAATTACATTTCACTTGTCATCAAATGTGACAGCGGGCTGCAATTCGACCTTGCTAAAACCTCACAAACTGACTATGATGTTATCTATAGGTAAATTCCTAATTCTGTATAATACCGGATTTTGACTAAAACCCGGTATCTGTTAAGAACAGACTTCCGCCTTCAGGTGAAAGTGTATCTGCCGAAGGCAGATTTCCGGACGATCTTCCTTGTTGTCGCCCGGAAAGTAAAATTTGTAGCTATTCAGAGCCAGACGGAAATATTTGAAAATGTATATGACGAGCCTGCTCGAGCAGATGCATTTTCAAATATTTCCATTTGGCGGATATCCGACAAACATAAATATTTACAAATGCGTCTGTTCGGGCAAGACCGTTATCTGCATTTTTAAGTATTGCTGTCCGGCTCTGAATATTTACCAAAAATTTAAATTATATGTGAGGTAATCAGATCATGGATTTTAAGTTAATTACAGAGCAGAGTAAAAAGGCCGTTTCTGAAATACTTGAGGCGGCCGGGGTTGAGAAGGGGTCGATTTTCGTGATTGGCTGCTCTTCCAGTGAGATTCTGGGTGACCAGATTGGAACTGCCACCAACCTTGACTCGGCGAATGCTGTGTATGACGGGATCATTCCTGTTCTCAATGAGCATGGGATCTTTGCCGCAGCTCAGTGCTGTGAGCACCTGAACAGAGCTCTGGTCGTTGAGAGAAGCGCAATGCTGAAATACGACTTTGAGCAGGTGAACGCAATTCCACAGCCAAACCACGCAGGCGGCGCCTTTGCAACTGTATGCTACCAGCGTTTTGACGATCCTGTTCTCGTTGAGAGTATCCGGGCCAGAGCCGATGCCGGCATCGATATAGGCGGCACCATGATAGGAATGCATATGCACGGCGTCGTCGTTCCCATGAGAATCTCCCTTCGCAAGATAGGTGAAGCCTCGATAATCTGTGCCCGCCATCGTCCCAAGTACGTCGGCGGCAAGCGCGCCATCTACGACGAAGACCTGATGTAAAGAACAATTTATATGGGATGATTCTTTTCAGAACAATGCGGCTATGAACTCAGTCAGGAGTTCCATTAAGTATTGTTTTCAAAAAAGAATCATCCCATTTTTTATGTTTCGTTCCTTATTTGGAAGGAGGCATTGACACCTCTGGCAATACAGGTCTCATCATCAAGCAGGTGCAAATAATCAGGAAATAATTGAGGTTCTGCACCAGCTGGCCTTTCTGCATCCAGCTATTGTCTTTATAGACAACTGATGACTATACAGGTCTCATCAACACGCAGGCGGTAAATAATCCAGGCATTAATTCAGGCTCCGCACCAGCTTCCTTTCCTGCATCCGGCCACTGTCTTTTTACAGCGACGTAAACTTCTGCGTCGTGTCGCTCAGCTGCTCGGTTACTTCCGTATTTCTGTCGATGGCCTCAGATATCTTCTTAATACCGCCCACGATCTCCTGCGAGCTCTCTGCGGACTGCGAAATTGCCTGCGAGCTTTCAAGCACTGAGTTGCTTATCATCTGAACGGATTCAACCATCTCCTGCATTATCTCGTTGAGGTTCTCAGCCTTGTTGTTAAAGCTTTCAAGCATCTCTTCCATGATCACCGCGGTGTGCTCGTACTTCTCACCCGTAGCAACGAACTCATCATAGTCGTTGATAACCTGTCCGTTTATATAGTCTAGAACAGCCTGTGCATTATGTGCAAGATTCTTTACCGCATCCGTGACCTCATTGCTTATATCCTGGATGTTGGCTGCTGTCTTTCTCGAATTGTCAGCCAGAGCGCTTATCTCAGTAGCCACAACCGAGAAGCCCTTTCCTGCTTCTCCGGCTCTTGCTGCCTCGATCGAAGCATTGAGCGCGAGCAGGTTCGTCTGCCCGGCAATATCCAGGATTACCTTTGTAAGCTCATTGATCTGACTTACCTTTTCAGACTCATGCACTGATTCCATAAGTGTATCAGAAAGAGTGTCAACCTTCTCTCCGGCCTCGGCCTTTCTCTTTGTAACCCTTGCCTTCAGTTCATCTGCCTCAGTCTTGATGGCGCTGGCAGTCTTGGTGCCCTCGGTAGCCTCATCCGCAATTTCCTGAGCTGCATTCTTTACACATTCAACACTTGAATTGATGTGGCTGACATTCCCGGAAACTGTCTCCATACTGGCTGAGAGCTCCTCTAAAGCCGCAGAGGTGTTGGTTACATTGTCATCCGCAATATGCAGCTGGGAAGCCACTTCCTCCGAGGACTCCGTAAGGACCACTGATCCATTCTTTACTTCCTTCATGATTCCCTGAAGGGTCTCGATAAAATTGTTTATTCCTGATGTGATGTAAAGAAGCTCTGACTTCGTCTTTGTCTTTATCCTTGCTGTCAGATCGCCCTTTCCATTCTCAATTCCTGCGATGATGCTGTTGACCTCATCACTTATGCTGCGGATCTTCTTTACGATAAATTTATAGCTGATAAGGAAGCTCAAAATGATCATTGCGATAATGACAATAATGCCAACCATCGCAGTGACGTTGCCCGATTGAAGGAGCATCCTCATAACTCCTATCGTGCCCTGTGCCGAATCACTTATCGCCTGGTCCAGTGCCAGCTGGACGTCTTTCCGGACGAAATGAAGGATGCTATGACAGGTGCGAAGGGATCTGAAGCCACGTACTTGCAGTCCTTGAACGGGCTGACAAAGCCTGCCTGCTCCACAAGTATCTTCTGGGCATTGTCCTCCGAGCACCACTGCAGAAAAGCAAGTGCAGCGTCCACATTTCCCTCTTTTGACACGGCCCACCAGGAAGGAGCACTCGTAAGGATCGTGTCCATGCCATCCTGGAAGCAGTAGGGAACCATTCCGACCTCAAAGCTTCCGGCCTTCTGGTACTCGCCGGAATCTGCTCCTGTGAGTATTGCACCAATCCATGAGCCCTGCGTAATAAAAGCGTATTTTCCTGATGCAAAGCCCATCACCTGCTCATCGTAGGTTCCTGTCGTCAGAAGGTCCGGATCGGAATACTCATTGAAAAGACCTATCATCTGCGCATAATCAGAGAACCTCTTGTCATCTATCCCGCCTCCGTCATTAAGCATGTCTATATATGTAGTGTCCGTCCGCGAAAGCCCCGAATCAATATACGCTCCGAAAATATGGCTGCCCGCGGACCATCCAAGGTTCTCAGGTTCAGCGCTGTAGCCTATGACTGCCTTCAGGCCCAGCTGCGTTTTCTTTGACTCCAGGGTCTCGAAGGCTTTTTTCATGGAAGCCGGACCTGTTATGGACTTCGGGTCAATCCCCGCCTTTGAAAGAATGTCCGCATTATAAGCAAGTCCGATTGCCTCAGTTGTGTACGGAAAACCGATAGTGCCATATGTCGGATCCACATAGGCAGCGTCTGTCCTGCCGGCCCAGTTCTGGTCCTTCATATCCACAAGAAGTCCTTCCCAGTTGCCAAATCCGGCTGACTCGCAGGCAATGATATCAGGCATCTGGTCCGAGAGATAATACCCCTTGAGTGTGGCCTGCACATCGACCCCTGACTCGACGCTAATAACATTTACTGTTATACCCGTCTCATTCTTGTACTGCTCAGCAAGAGTCTTTATCTGCGGTGCAACCTCACTCTTGATATTAAGTAAAGAGATAGAGCCGGTTGCCATACCTGTCTCCTGCGGTACCTCCTCAGTCTTTCCGCATCCCGCAGTTATGCACATTAATGCAAGCACAAACACAAGCGGATAAACAAGATGTTTTTTCATAGTGCTTCACCCTTTCTGTCCGTATCGGACCTACACAGTGTTCCCTGGATATCATGAGTTTTCCGCCCGATTTAGAGGCAGACATTGTATTGACCTTCATATTGCAGAACACAAATACTGTGCACAAAAACTATCCGTCGCCTTATGCACTCAACAACCCATGCATTCTAATTATACGGTATAGCACACATAAAATAACATTATTAAAGTATTAGTTTACTATAAATTTCACTTAATTTTTGCAGTTGGGAAATGGAAAGATTAATATGTGAACTTCCGGTATTTTTACACCTATATCTCAGAAATCCCATATTTTCGGGGATTTCAAACATACAGCGGCCAAGTTTATTAGGTGTAGTTACGCCTGATAAAAATTACCTGCTTTTCTGAAAGAACCCAGTATTTATGCAATTTCTAAGGATTTAGGTGTAAAAGCTGATACCATTTATTATAGTCTGATACAAAAATGGACTCCAAATGGATTATAGTTGTATATATGTAATTAGCTTTTATACAGGATTTGGGGACTTTTCTGGAGTTTTTGTCTCGCTGATTGTTTTTTTATCATTCTATGTTAATGAATATACAACTATAATAAGCAGCATCATAGTTTTATATATCTATATTACATCAATGAGAAACTCAGAAAACATCGGGCTTTTCGCATTCCTTCGCTGTCATAATGACGTGGAATTTGGTTTTTTATTTAACCATTAAACCAATTTGCCGTTTTTGTATTCAAGTATAATTCATGGTATCAAAAGCTCAGGAAGTTCACATTTATGCAATGTCTTGGGATTTAGGTGTAAAAGCTCAGGAAGTTCACATTATAGGATTATGACACCGGCAAAAGCTAATAACCTAAACTTCCATGCCCCCGTTTTCCCGGCTCCATCATGAATATAAGTGCTTCTGTGCGTTATTTATAAATTTCACATCTTTAGAGCGAATTAAAACTGCGCAAAGATTTGAGGCTTATTACTCTGAACTTTGCATAGTTTTTACACTAAAACGGATGTAAGCATAAATATCGCTGAGATTTCGGCAATTTCTATCATGTAACCAAGTTACACTAACCGAATATCAGAATTCAGTGTTTATGTGACTTTAGGAATTTAGTGCAACTGTCATGCAAAGTTCAGAATTAAAGTAACACCACGATAATCGATAAGTTGGAAAGAACTGCAACCGTCATTTGTTGTCTTCAAGTAATTGAATAACTGAGGAAAAAGGAAGGAGAAATATTTCTGACCCTTTTTTTGATAACTGTGAAAAAGGGCAGAATTCCCAGACTTGTTTTTCTGCCCCTTTTTGAATAACC
>JAILJR010000197.1 GCA_024694565.1 Butyrivibrio sp.
TGCGCATCTGCCTGGCGCCTAGGATTATGTGGTCATATTCGTGTGTTTCTTCAGCAGTCAGTTCTCGCATGCATTTTCTCCTTTCATCGATTCGTAAGTGAGTACATAATAATGGTAAATGAAGACAAAAACAAGTAGTAATTTTTCTGGAGTGGGAAGATGGAACAGCAACGACTCTTTTACAACATAAGCAGTGACTTATGGTCTTTTTCAAAGACGCTGACTAAGCCTGGCAATGAGATGACTGATGAGGACTGGGGAAATGCCATAGCCCTTATGGAAAAGACAGCTCAGAAATACAAGACTCTTGGCGAGCGGGAATATGCGCTGGCATATTCCACGATGCTGGGAGTACTGGATTACATAGAGGACAAGGATAACGTCAGAAAACCAACTGAGACTGATTAAAG
Organism: Butyrivibrio sp.; assembly: GCA_024694565.1. GTDB lineage: Bacteria > Bacillota > Clostridia > Lachnospirales > Lachnospiraceae > Butyrivibrio. The sequence continues at coordinate 411 of JAILJR010000197.1, forward strand.
CATTATTGTAGCTAAGGTCTGCACCAAACTAGGGAGGCAGGGCAGGCCATCCGCTATATCAATATACCTGCACGTATAAGTACGCTTATGACCATCGGTAAAATTTCAGAGATCACCTGACAGAATCCATTGAATTGACGGATTTTCTATATCCCTGCTGGTACAACCCCTTCCTGTGCCGGCTTGGAAACCGCAGGGCGGGGATGTTACCAGTCAGATAACTGAATATTGTGCAAAAAAGAGGGCAGCTCCTTATCTGATCACTGATGACCAGAGGGGCTGCCCTTAAATTTTCTGTTCTTCTTCAGCTGAATAATTCCATCTATGTGAAGATTATCTTTGAATCTGTTTCATCTGGAAAAGATGGGAGAGCATCAATAGGTTCAAAATCATCATCGATGAGTTCTGTTATGCGCATCTGCCTGGCGCCAAGGATTATGTGGTCATATTCGTGTTTTTCTTCCGCATGGTGTAGGAAGTTTGTGCAATAGGTTATAGGGTATTGGGCATTTGAGGAAGAGGGTTTGATCAAAGCAACTGGTAGTTAATGGGTCAGAACATGCTGGGCTATTAACCTGATAATGAGTCTAATACAATGCGCTCAAGATATTCTTTTTTAGAAAAATCATTGCCATCAGAAAAATATGCGTTATATGCAACAAGTGCAGTCCTAACGTAACGGGCATTTTTCTCGAACAATTCCCGATTGACTATGAAGCCATGATCATCCATGAACTGACAGCAGAATGTAACAGTTGTCCTTGTGTTGCCTTCCCTGAAAGGATGAATTCTCCAGAGTTTTGCAAGAGAATCACAAAACTCTTTAGCTGCTTCTGTAACATTCATGGTATCCCAGTGTTTATTTCTCATATCGGAAAGAACATGGTGAACATCGCTGACTATATCAAAAGGGTCAGAGTATTCAATCGACTGTCCGCCAAGGACATCTTCTTCCTTATAGATGGCGATGCTCCTGGGAGATCCAGCCTATTCAAAGAGATCCTGAAAAATGAATTCATGCATTCTGAAGAAATGCTCGGTGTGATAGTCGCCGTCAAGTTTGTTTAGGGCTATCTCTTTAAGCCTGAAGACAACATAATCAGCTTCAGCAGAATCAAGAAGGTTCTGCTCTTTAATACCAAGCTTATTTATGAGAACAGGAACATCTTCATATAGGTAAGGATCACGCATTTGCGGTCTCCTTCATCTTATACTTTTTGTCAAGAAATTTCTTGGCATCCTCCATTGTTACTTCGCCGCGTTTTTCTTTTTCTATGTATTCCTTAAAGTCATCAGTGGGTTCCAGTCCGTCGACTTTGATCATTCCGATTGCATAATCCCATGCCTGTGTATTTGTCATTGTAGTTTCCTCCATTGATAGAGAGATTATACCAAAAACAAGAGGATAAATCATTAGTAAAAACACTCTTGATCTGTAGGAAGGAGCTGCAAAAAATTCAAAGGCCATTCACTACAGTCAGTTCTCTTTGAATTCATCACTCATACCATTTTCCTATACATGCACAGGGAAATTTACAAGACAGTACTTGGTGTATTCAATGATCAGCCTGGCTATATGGTTGTTTTTGATTAAAAGCCCCTTTCTTTTTATCTGAAGCATCTCATAACAGGCAGCAATGTCGGTAAGGAGCCTGTTACGTCTTATTGTCATGGGATAGATCTCTATCTGGTGGTTTCGGCAGTATTCAAGCAGTTCCTCCAGTGCAACACACTCCTTTTTCTTCCGCTGAAGGAAGGAACTAAGAAATGGCATTCGCTCAGAAAAGAGCCAGTACAGGGTCTTATCATAAAGGAAATTAAAAGTATGATCCTGAATATACGTAACCTCATCAGGAGATATGTTGTAGGTTATCTCTTTTCCCATTCTTCCACCCATAACAGCCAGCTGATTCATCACTTCTTAATATCATATCCTTAAACTGTGTATTAGATGGGACAGCTTCCTTAAAGCTTTATTAAATTCGGAAACACGCATCAGCACTGATGTTGGGACATATTACCCTCTAAAAGTGGCTTGTATGCCCAGGTTCAAGATGGAGCTTTTTGCCTGGAAAATAAATCGTTTTGAGAGGCGTTGTTTATAAAAATTTAAAATTTGAATGCTACAATTCTATTATGGACTCCCTGAGTGGGGAGACTGGTCATAAGACAGAAATTAAAGTACCTATATTTGAAAGAGAAATCATGAAAGTCGTTTTTGATGTAGAGACTACGGGTCTTGTTGCCGGCTGCGATGAGATACTGCAGTTTTCGGCAATTGATGAGTCGGGAAATATCCTGATGAATACATACTTAAAGCCCACAAGAAAAAAGTCGTGGCCGGATGCTCAGCGTGTTAACGGTATCAGTCCGGAAATGGTGTCGGACGCACCCTGCTTCTCAGATGTCAGAGAGGAGATACAGAGGATATTTGACAATGCCAGTGAGCTGATAACGTACAACGGCAGATTTGACATAGGCTTTCTGTCAGCTTCCGGCATAAAATTCAAGGAGATCCCGTCATTTGATGTAATGCTCGCTTTTGCCCCAATTTATGGAGAGTGGAGTAACCATTATGGCGCATATAAGTGGAAGAAACTAACAACATGCGCTGAGTACTATGGGTATAAATTCAACGCCCACGACAGCCTGGAGGATGTGCGGGCAACGCTCTTCTGCTATACGAAAATAGTAGGGA
>JAILJR010000227.1 GCA_024694565.1 Butyrivibrio sp.
GGAAACGCTGATTAATTCAGCCACAACCAAGCGTTGCGCTCCGATCTTTAGTATAATATAGGTATCAATTGAAGGGGGCTGATACCTATGAAACAACTCACAATGGCTGATATTGAATACTCCAATCGCAAGAAGAAAACAAAACGAGAGGAGTTCCTTGATGCCATGGAAGAAATCATTCCATGGTCACAATGGGTGGAGTTGATTCGCCCCTATTATTTCAACAATACACGTGGTCGCAAGCCAATTGGTATAGAGACCATGCTCCGTATGTACCTCATGCAGACCTGGTTCAATCTGTCTGATGAGGGCATAGAGGATTCCATATATGACAGCTATGCAATGCGTACATTTATGCACATTGATTTTTCAGAACAGCAGGTTCCGGATGCAACAACTCTTTTAAACTTTAGGCATATGCTTGAAAAACATAAAATCGGTGAAATGATATTTGCCGATGTAAACAGGCGTCTTGATGAAGCAGGTCTTTTAATGCATGGCGGAACAATTGTTGATGCAACCATTGTTGCTGCTCCTAAATCAACAAAGAACCAGAATGGAAAGCGTGATCCCGAAATGCATCAGACCAAAAAAGGAAATGAATGGTATTTCGGAATGAAAGTTCATGCCGGTGTTGATGCAGGTACCGGTTATGTTCATACGATTACAGGTACTGCAGCAAATGTACATGATGTTGCTGAAACCGCTAATCTCATACGCGAGGACGACCATGTGGTATATGGGGACTCTGGATACCTTGGTGCACCAGAACGTCCTGAAATAAAGGATAATGATAAGCTCTCCAAGATAGAGTTCAGGGTTAACAGGCGCCCATCCAGCTTAAAAATGTCAGACAAATTCAAAGGAATAAACTGGGATAAGCAGATGGAACATGACAAGTCATCTGTCCGTAGTAAGGTTGAACATCCATTTTTAATTGTCAAGAAGCAGCTTGGTTATGCAAAAGTTGTTTATCGTGGTCTTGCAAAAAACATGAACAGATTCAATGTTCTTTTTGCAAGTGCCAATCTTATCATGTGCAGCAGGGCTGGAAGAACAAAAGAATTCAAGTGCTGTACAGGATAACTGTCCCCTTTTATGGGGGATCCCCTCAAAAAGGGGATGATATAGGAAAATTACTATCCTGATTTTTTACAAATCAGGTCGATATTTTTTCAAAATTTGACAAAACGGGATAATGCTGACCATAAAGTTAATTACTCAGCGTTTCCTTAGGACAAAGGACATCCATCAGAAAGGGCTCGTGGGGAGTTTGACTTCCCAGACGATGAAACATATGATATCACTGCAAATGTTACTCTTGTAAGAAGACATTCCTCTAAGATTGACTGCGGTGATATCTATCGACGCTTCATTGATGCCGCAGCTTTTTTCGACTAGCTTGAGTATGGTTCAAACGATACGTACACGATTTCATTCCGCGTAGTCAGGGTCAAACTATCAGATGACAGTCATGAGTGTTTTGTTACAAACCTACCCGCTGACGAGTTCCCTCCCGAACGTCTAAAAAAGCTGTATTATGCCAGATGAGGAATATAATTCTCATTCAGGAAGCTGAAGTACACCATTGGGCTATGCAATTTTCATTCATACAAGCCGGAACTTATTATGCAGGAAATCTGGGCACGTCTCACTGCCTATAACCATACAGAAGAGATGATAAATAAGACAGTGGTCAAAAAGCTAAGAGGAAGCACTCCTACAAGGTGAACTTCAGCGTTGCCGCCAATATATGCAGGGTCTTTCTCTGCCCGTCCGCAGAGGGAGAACCGGTTGATATAATGGCACTCCTCGCAAGAAAAATGATACCATTCCGGGAAAACAGGCAGTACAACTGACTGCAGACTGCCGTTTCAGAAAACCATGGTATTTTATTTATCGCGCCGCATAGATACCAGACTGCCCATCAACTATTATCAGACATCTTTTTAAGGCAGATATAAATCTGTCAATTTGTCATACCTTAAATATCAAATTTCTTTATCTCTGCTCCCATTCTTCTGCTAAGAACGATATTTTGGTCTCATAGTAGTGAGCCTAGGTTACTACGTTTAATCATTCCACAAAATCCATCCTTTCTTAACTTATTGACATTGATTCAGTTGCCAGCCCTTTCTGGCAACTGAATTGTAAATAAGCTGCCGCGTGAACGCAGCAGCCTAATAGGGATCAATTATTCTTGTCAGGGTCTATTCCGTTGTCAGAAAGAAGTTTTTGAAGGCGGGATACTTCATCAGCAAGAGATTTATTTTCGTTGGTTAGAGAAGAATTCTCACTGTTAAGCGATTTAATATGGGTATTTGCGTTGATGAGCTGCTCAGTGGTGTTGCTGAGCTGCTCAGTGGCGGAGTTGAGCTGCTCAGTGGTGTTGTTGAGCTGTTCAGTGGTGTTGTTGAGCTGTTCAGTGGCGGAGTTGAGCTGTTCAGTGGCGGAGTTGAGCTGCTCAGTAGTAGCGTCAAGTTGCTCCTGGAGGTCATCAATCATGTATCTGACGGTATTGCGGTCCATGATCGTAAGCTCTTTTGAAAACATATCCATCACCCCTTCAATATTTCTGCACAAATCATACAGATGTGAATACATTGGCTTGAATTCGGGATACGCGGTTATGAGCTGGATTATCCTTTCCGGATCATCACATCCAAGGAATGTAAGCCATGCATCAAGTTTATTGTTTATAATTTCATTATGTGGTCTGCTAATGAAAATATCAACGGGGATAAAGATAAAATTTTGAAGAAGATTAAGCTCGATACCGGTATTGGAAGTCTCACTGATGTAGTGGACGTAGACATCAGGGAACTGATAGAAAATATGCGGACTATTTTCCATGAAGACAATTGTATATACCGGGGCGAGATCTTTGTAAGAAAAGGATTTCTTGCGCTCATCTCTTACTCGCTTGTACTGCCTAAGCAGAAGGTCAGCAGAGTAGCATGAAGCCCTTTCACCAGGGAAGGCGTAGCCGATTTTTTGAATTTCCACATTTGCAATGGTCCTGTCTTCAAGTTCAACGACAATGTCGGTGATGACAAGAGACATCTCATCGGCGAGTCTTTCACTGTCGTTGGGGAGTACGTTCTTTACAGTTACTTTGCGCCCGAGTAGTTCACTAAGCAGTGAAGAAAGCCTGTTGGGCGTTTGTTCCGGATTAAGGATTTCTTTGAAAAAGCTGTCGTAGAGCATTTTGACTCCACGTGCACCGGAGCAGATATCAAGAAAGAGAGATTGCCGATCCATGCTCCATGAATTAAATGTGGCAGACATGGAAGCGGATGACATGATATCGCTCAGAATAGCCTGTCTGTCCCTGATCATCGGAAAATGATCTTTTAACTTTGTTTGTTCAATTGACATAATAATACCTCGTTTCAATAGTTTTACTTTGCAAAATATGCAAAAGTGGAATCAATGGCGAAATGCCCTGAATCATTTGGTTCATAGAATTTGAACCGTGGTTAAGAATATAGCACAAAGCTATTCGAACATACAAGCGAACAGAATCTTAAGATTTCTTTAAGATGTTAAGCGATGTTAAGTAAGTTATAAAGTGCAGAATAAGTGCCTGATTTCATTATCAATCCGTTTTAATCGTACCCGGCGTATAAAAAATTGTTACAATTCGGAGGTCTGTCCTGACCTGGCCGGCCACTGAATTGCAACAGATTACATACTTTTGACACCAACATCCGGCAATAACATTTGAATATAGAATACGACTATGGTATCATACGTTTGGTTATAAAAATAACAAATCTTTGTACTTATTACATGGGGGAAATAAATGTCAAGTGTTAGCCTGAAAACCATTATTGAAAAAATGAAGCTTGAAAACATGACACCTGAGCTTGACATCAAGAAGATCAGGATAAGCCAGCCGGATATCAACAGGCCGGCGCTTCAGCTTGCAGGATATTTTGAGCATTTTGAAGCTACAAGGCTTCAGGTCATCGGATTTGTTGAGTACAGCTACATGGATGGCTTGTCCAAGAACAAGAAGGAGCAGATGATAAGGGAATTCCTTTCCTTCGATATTCCGTGTGTTGTGTTCTGCAGGGAGCTCACTCCCGATCCTTTGTTTATTAAACTGGCTCTTGAGGAGAAGGTGCCGGTACTTGTGACAAAGAAATCGACCTCGGCGTTTATGGCTGAGATCATCAGATGGCTCAATGTAAGGCTGGCACCATGTATTTCCATTCATGGAGTACTTGTTGATGTATACGGCGTTGGTGTACTTATTACCGGAGAGAGCGGTATAGGTAAGTCAGAGACAGCCATAGAGCTGATAAAGAGAGGACACCGACTTGTTTCAGATGACGTTGTTGAGATAAGGCGTGTCAGTGAGGAGACGCTGATAGGCTCAGCACCTGATATAACCAAGCACTTTATTGAGATGAGAGGTGTGGGCATCATTGATGTCAAGACCCTTTACGGTGTATCAAGCGTCAAGGAGACACAGAACATAGATCTTGTGATCAAGCTTGAGGACTGGGACAAGGATAAGGAGTACGACAGACTGGGACTTGAGGAGGAATACACAGAGTATCTCGGCAACAAGGTAGTCTGCCACAGGATTCCCATCCGTCCCGGAAGAAACCTGGCTGTAATATGTGAGTCGGCAGCAGTCAACCACAGACAGAAGCTGATGGGTTACAACGCAGCTCAGGAGCTCTACAACAGAGTACAGAATTCGCTCGCACGCAGAAGAAACGAAGATGAAGATGATGAGTGATAAAGGTCTGCAATATCACATGATGCCGTGCATGCACGAAGCATAATGCGACATTGCAAACCGAACAGACACAAGGAAGTAGCACGAAGTGCGGATTCCTTATGTCTGTGCGATTGCATAAGCAAAGCGGAAAAATCATTGATAAATAAAAGCAAAGGAGAATGATTATGGCACGTTACGTTTTTGGCGCTGATGTCGGAGGAACAACTGTTAAGATCGGGCTGCTCACAGAGGCGGGCGAGAAGCTTGATTTCTGGGAGATCCCTACAAGGACTGAGGATCATGGGAAGAACATAATTCCTGATATCGCTTCTTCAATAAGGGCGAAGATGAAGGAGAAGAATATCGAAGACAGCGATGTTGTTGGTGCCGGTGTCGGTGTTCCCGGAGCTGTTAATGTTGACGGTCTGTGCTACCAGGCAGTTAATCTTGGCTGGGAGAATGTCAATGTTGTAGATGAGCTTCAGGCAGAGCTCAAGCTTCCTGTAAAGGCAGGGAACGACGCAAATGTAGCAGCCCTTGGAGAAGCCTGGATGGGCGGCGGACAGGGCTACAAGAACCTTCTTCTTGTTACTCTGGGTACCGGTGTTGGCGGAGGAATCATCATTAATGGCAAGATTCTGACAGGAGCAAAGGGTTCAGGCGGTGAGATCGGTCATATTCATCTTGTTGATGATGAGCCTGAGACCTGCGGCTGCGGCAAACACGGCTGCTTTGAGATGTATGGAAGTGCCACGGGAGTTGTCAGGATTGCAAAGAGAGTTCTTGCCTTCAGCGAGGAAGACAGTGTTCTTAAGGACAGAAGCTTTGAGTGCAAGGATGTCATTGATGCTGCGATGAGCGGTGACAAGGTGGCTGAAAGGATTGCAGAGCAGTACGGATACTATCTTGGAAAGGGCATTGCCGCTGTTGCTACGGTTGTAAACCCTGAGATTATCGTTCTTGGAGGCGGAGTTTCAAAGGCCGGAGAGGGATTGTTTGACCTCCTCAGACCAAGCTTTGACAAGTATGTGTTCCACGGCTGCGCTGATGTCAAATTTGCTCTTGCAAAGCTTGGAAATGATGCAGGAGTATACGGAGCAGCGAAGCTTCTTCTCGACTGATCTTTAAAAAACATAAACCCGAGGGACCAAATTGGATAATGGAATAATCAAGGATCTGGAGAGAGTGATCTCCAAAGAAAACCTATTATTGGATGAGATTATGAGCAGGCACACCACGTTTAGAACGGGTGGGCCTGCAAGCTTGTTTTTAAGGCCTGAAAACAAAACAGAACTGTTTTCTGTTCTGGATATACTGAAAAAATCCGGCGAGCCGTTTTTTATTCTTGGAAAAGGAAGCAATCTTCTTGTTTCCGACAAGGGATATGATGGGGCTGTCATAAGTCTTGACCACTTCGATGAGTTAAGGATTACGGATGAGGGCAATGTATATGCCGGAGCAGGTGTACAGAATTCGGCAATTGCAGCCTTTGCAAGGGAAAGGAGTCTTACCGGCTTTGAATTTGCAGCCGGAATACCCGGGAGCATAGGCGGGGCAATGATAATGAATGCCGGTGCCTACGGCGGCGAGATGAAAAACATTACAAAGGAATTAACGGCTATTGACCCTAATGGTACGGAAGTAACGATTCCCTGCAAAGAGTGCTGCTTCGGATACAGGACCAGCATGATGAAGGAGAGGGGCTATATTGTCCTGTCTGCGCTATTGACGTTAGCGGAAGGCGACAGCAGTGTGATCTCCGAAAGGATGACGGAGCTTGCCCTGAAGAGAAAAGAAAAGCAGCCGCTGGAGTACCCAAGCGCCGGTTCAACCTTCAAGAGGCCGGAGGGGAATTTTGCAGGCAAGCTTATTGAGGAAGCAGGTCTTAGAGGTTTTTCCGTGGGTGACGCCCAGGTTTCTGAAAAGCACTGCGGCTTTGTGATCAATAAAAGGGATGCGACCAGTTCGCAGATCTATGAGCTTATATGTATCGTGCGGGAAAGAGTCAGGGAGAATTCAGGAATTACCCTGGAGCCTGAGGTTATTATGATCGGTGAATTCTAGTACACCAAGAAATAAATAACCGATACAAATCCACCGATATTTTATCCAGCTGCCGCGTTGTCATCAGTCGCCAATGCTAGTAAACCAAAAAATAAATAACCGATACAAATCCACCGATAATTTATCCAGCTGCCGCGTTGTCATCAGTCGTCGATGCCCGCATCGACGACTTCTTCCGCCTTGCATCTGAAAAAATTCTCGGCGGATTTGATACAGTTATTTATTATTTGGTGTACTAGTAAAAATGATGAGACGGTAAACTACATGTATTTACCCAGGAGGTTTTTTACAATGAGATTTGTTATCGTTACCGGAATGAGTGGCGGAGGAAAGGCCACTGCTATAAAAATGCTGGAGGATGCCGGTTTCTACTGCGTTGACAATCTGCCAGTATCACTTATTGTAAAGTTTGCAGATCTTGTCACCATGCCCGACAACGAGATCACAAAGGTTGTACTTGGCGTGGACGCAAGAGCAGGACAGCGCTTTGAGGGAGTTGCCGGAATCATTGATTCTCTCAAGGAGAAAGGCATCCCTGTTGAGATCCTTTTCATGGATGCCAGCGACCAGGTCCTGATAAAGAGGTACAAGGAGACAAGAAGAATTCATCCAATGAACCTGAACTCGCCCGGTGCAAGGCTTGAGGACGGAATTGCCAAGGAGAGGGAGGTTCTTGCAGAGATAAAGAAAAAGGCCGACTATATCATGGATTCCTCCAATCTTCTCACAAGGGAGCTCAAGGAGGAGATCAACAGGATATTTGTAGAAAATGAGGGCTATAACTCTCTGATGGTGAACATTCTTTCATTTGGATTTAAGTATGGTATTCCATCTGATGCAGACCTTGTGTTTGATGTGAGATTTCTTCCAAATCCTTTTTATATTGATGAGTTAAAGCATCAGACAGGAAATGACAAGCCTGTGCAGGACTATGTAAAGAGCTTTCCAGCCTGCGGGGAATTTGTAGATAAGCTGAATGACATGCTTACCTTCCTTATTCCCGGCTATATACAGGAGGGAAAATACCAGCTTGTTGTGGCCATAGGCTGCACGGGAGGTCAGCACAGGAGCGTAACGATAGCCAACGAGATTTATCAAAGGCTTAAACAATCCGGTGGGCATTTCGGATTAAAGCTTTCCCACAGGGATGTGAAGCAGGCGAAGTAAGGATGAATTATTGAGATATGTCTTTTTCATCAGATGTAAAAGAGGAACTTTACAGTCACATAGGGCATTCGAGGCACTGTCAGCTGGCAGAGCTGGCGGCGATAATCATCTTTGCGGGTGCTGTAATGCGGTCGGATGATGGAGAATTTATCCTCTGTCTCCAGGACGACAATGCCCGGATACTTAGAAAATTCTTTACATTATTAAAAAAAGCATTTAATATAAATACTGATGTTCACGAGGGGCTGGACGAAGTGCGCTCATCAGGCCGCATATACAGGCGCATTTGTCTTGATAAGGAGAAGGTGAGAGATGTTCTCACAGCCACAAGACTTCTTGATCAGGATGGAGGCTTGAGAGATTTTGCATTGGGTGCCGGTTCCATGGTGACAAGAAATACGTGCTGCAAGAGGGCTTTTCTGAGAGATGCTTTTTTGTGTACCGGCTCTATCAGTGATCCCAACAAGGGATATCACCTTGAGTTTGTATGTGATCATGAGGGGCAGGCCCTTCAGCTAAAGGACCTTATCACCGGCTTTGAGATTGAAGCCAGGATTGTAAAGAGAAAGAAATACTACGTTCTCTATATCAAGGAAGGCGCAGGGATCGTTGATCTTCTCAATATCATGGAGGCTCCTGTAAGTCTCATGAATCTGGAGAACCTCAGGATAGTCAAGGAGATGAGGAACTCCATCAACAGGAGGGTGAACTGCGAGGTGGCCAATATCACCAAGACGGTGAA
>JAILJR010000232.1 GCA_024694565.1 Butyrivibrio sp.
GCATCCGGGAGAGCTTAAAGACATGGTTTGCTCGCCTGCAGGTACGACAATCGCAGCAGTTAAGGTACTTGAGGAGAACGGATTCCGCGGAACCGTGATAAATGCTGTATCTGCGTGCATTGATAAGAGCAAAAGCCTCTAAAAATCTGACAAAAATGAAATAAAAATTTGACAAGTTACTAATTCTTTGCTAATATTACCCTCGGACTGTTGAAAAGCTTAATAATTTGCAACAATTCTGTAATATTTGTAGGAAAGTTACTGAGAGGGTAGCAAAGATATGATAAAAGCACCAAAGTTATCCGTCGGATTTGCCGGGAAGCTGATTGCTGCAGTTTCGGCTTTTGCAATTTTCGCAAATCAGGGTATCACCGCAGAGGCTAGGGGCTCAGCTGAATTCGGCAATATGGAAACAGGGATTTCCAATATCATAAGTCCACTGACCCCGCTTGGCATTGACAAGGAGGCTCCTGAAGTAAGAGCAGCCGTTGCATCGATCATGGAGACAGCTGTACACAGTACACAGGCAGCTGCTTCTGAGGACTCGACTTTATTCATGGCTAATGTGAGCAGCGTCATGAATGTAAGGGAAGAGCCCGGTGAGGACTCAACAAAGGTTGGCGTTCTCTACAAGGACTGTGGTGGAAAGATACTTGCAAGACAGGACGGGTGGACCAAGATCCAGTCAGGTGATCTGATCGGATGGGCAAAGGACGAATTTCTTTTCTTTGATGAGGATGCCCGGTCGCTTGCATCCGATGTGGGCAAGCAGATTGTTACGAGCAATACAAGTGCTCTTAACGTAAGAAAGGAAGCGTCTCAGGATGCTGAGATTCTTGGTATTATTACAGAAGGTTCATTTGTGGATTTCATTGAGGATCTGGGCGATGGATGGTACAGCGTGGATTACAACGATGAGACCGGATATGTTCAGTCAGAATATGCTTCAACCAGCTTCAGGATTGATGAAGGTGAAACGATAGCATCGATCAAGCTCCGCGAGGAGAAAGAGGCTGCTGAGAAGGCTGCTTCACAGAAGGGAGCTGTTAAAAAGAACGTGGGAGCTGTAAGTGCAGATGCAGATGAAGTCAGGCTCCTGGCAGCTCTTATCCAGTGTGAGGCCGGGAACCAGCCATATGATGGCAAGGTTGGTGTTGGTGCAGTTGTACTTAACCGTGTAAGGAGCGGTGCTTATCCGGGTACAATATATGGTGTAATATATGCGTCAGGTCAGTTTACACCTGCTCAGAACGGCGCAGTGGCAAAGGTGTATAACAGCGGCAATATAAGTGAATCCAATTATCAGGCTGCAAGAGCTGCCATAAACGGTGAAACGACAGTTGGAGACGCCTGCCACTTCAGACGTGTAAACGGAAGGAGCGGAATCATTATCGGAGAGCACGTATTCTGGTAATTGAACGAAACTCAGAATTTATGATAGAATGTAAGGGATTGCTCAGGCAGTCCCTTTTTTCGTGTTATAAATAAATGTAGTGCAAAGAGGGTATGAAGGCGATAGCCCGTAGGCAGTACCATCTTAGTATCATATGCAGGAGGAGAAAAATGAATTTATATGGCCGTGACTTTTTGAAGCTACTTGACTATACACCGCAGGAGATCGAGTATCTGGTGGATCTGGCAGCAGAGCTCAAGGAAAAGAAGAAAAAGCATATTCTTCACGATGAGCTCAGGGGAAGGAATATCGCACTTATATTTGAAAAGACAAGTACCCGTACAAGGTGTGCATTTGAGGTTGCAGCCCATGACCTTGGAATGGGATCTACATATTTGAATCCAACTGATTCACAGATTGGCAAGAAGGAGAGTATAGCTGATACGGCACGGGTTCTTGCAGGAATGTTTGACGGAATTGAGTACAGGGGATTTGAACAGGAAATTGTGGAAACAATTGCAAAGTACAGCAAGGTCCCGGTGTGGAACGGCCTTACGAATGAGTTTCACCCGACCCAGATGCTGGCAGATCTTCTGACTATCAGGGAGCATTTCGGACATCTCAAGGGAATACACGTTGTATACATGGGGGACGCCAGGTACAACACAGGCAACTCACTTATGGTCGTATGCGCCAAGATGGGAATGAAATTTACCGCTGTTTCCAATAAGAAGTATTTCCCTTCACAGGAGCTGGTTGACACCTGCATGGAGATTGCGGAAAAGACAGGAGCAACAATTGATTTCTCTGAGGATGCAATCAAGGGCACAAAGGGAGCGGATGTCATTTATACGGATATCTGGGTTTCAATGGGTGAGCCTGACAGCATTTGGGAAGAGAGGATAAAAGACCTTGAGCCCTACAGGGTTACAATGGACATCATGAACAATGCAGGTGATGGATGCGTCTTTATGCACTGCCTGCCTTCCTTCCACGACCTCAATACAGGAATCGGAAAAGAGATCAAAGAAAAATATGGCCTGGATGAGATGGAAGTTACGGATGAGGTATTTGAGTCAGAAAGGTCTCTTGTGTTTGAGGAGGCAGAGAACCGCATGCATACGATAAAGGCGGTGATGCTGGCTACGCTTAAGGAGGCGTAAGAGCGGGCTGCTAAAATGCAGCTAACTGCTATCCGGATATATTTCTTTTGCGGCATAGAGGGTGTTTTTGCCGTAAGAATTCAATCCTTTCGAGATAAAGGTGTATGCTGAAACAATGCTTAGTGAGAATGAAATAAAAAAATACCTGGGGACAAACTGGGCAGGGCAGAAAATAGTATATAAGGATGTCACAGGATCTACTAATACAGACGCAGCCCTTCTTGCAAAAGAGGGTGCCCTGCACGGAACGGTTGTCATCGCAGACATACAGGAGAGTGGACGCGGCTCAAGGGGGCGAAGCTGGGAGACTCCCGGAGGAGAAAACATTGCCATGAGTGTTGTGCTAAGACCCTCCGCTCCGCCAGCAGACATTTCCATGCTAACACTTGTGATGGGGCTTTCGGTAGCTGAGGGTGTCGACAGGGCAATCAGCGAAAGCCTGCCTGAGGTTGCAGGTTCTGACAATAGTAACGGCTATCAGGCACTTGGGGATGGAGATGATCACAGCATACATTCTGCTTTTGTGCCAGGAGATGACAACCCCTCTTTTTCAAATAAAAGAAACAGTTCCGGAAAAGGCAGGCTAAAGAGCTTTGGCAGGATCAAGTGGCCCAATGACATAGTAATAGATGGCAAAAAAATCTGCGGAATACTTACAGAGCTCCACATGAAGCCGGACAACACGATTTCTGATGTCATCACCGGTGTTGGAATAAATGTAAACATGGTTGACTTTCCGGAAGAGATAAGAAATATCGCAGGGTCTGTTTTGTCGCAGACCGGAATCAGGGTGAGCAGGAGCCTTGTGGTTGCCAGATGCCTTGAGAGATTTGAAGAAAACTACGAAAAATATGACAGGACTTACGATCTGTCTTTTTTGAAAGAGCAGTATGAGAGCCGGCTGATTAACTTAAATGAGACTGTCCGGGTTCTGGATCCCGGGGGAGAATTTGAAGGCAGAGCTCTTGGTATAACAAAACGGGGGGCATTGCTGGTGAGGACCCTGAACGGGGAAATTATGGAGATAAATGCCGGAGAGGTTTCCGTACGGGGCCTTTACGGATATGTTTAGGGTACCGTATTTCTTAAGAGATTCGGCATTTAAAGAGGTAGCGTTTCCAATATATTTCTAAGGAGGAATCGAAGATGATCCTTGTTGTTGATGTGGGCAATACCAATATAACTTTTGGCGTATTTGAGGGAGAGGAGCTGACAGCTTCTTTCAGGATGATGTCCAAGACTGCACGTACTTCAGATGAGTATGGTGCAGAGATACTTTCGATGCTTGGGATGAACGGAGTTGACAAAGAAAAGATCGAGGGAGTCATGATAGCGAGCGTAGTACCGCAGGTCATGCATGCTCTTGTGAATTCCATTGTTAAATACCTCGACAGAAAGCCGCACATAGTAGGCCCCGGTATAAAGACAGGTATAAAGATCACAATAGATAATCCAAGAGAGGTTGGGCCTGACCTGATCGTTGATGCTGTTGCGGCATTTGACATCTATGGAGGACCGGTTCTGGTGATTGATTACGGAACCGCAACAACCTATGTTCCGATAAATGAGAAGGGTGAATTCTTTGCAGGAGTTGTTTCGCCGGGCCTTAGGATTTCCGCCAAGGCTCTTTGGCAGGACACTGCAAAGCTGCCTGAGATTGAGATAAAGAAGCCCGACAGCATCCTTGCTACCGAGACCATCTCCAGTATGCAGGCGGGACTTATCTATGGACAGGTAGGTCAGTCAAAATTCATAATTAATGAGATCAAGAGGGCTTCAGGTCTTTCCAACATGAAGGTGGTTGCCACCGGAGGACTTGGAAGGCTTATTTCCGAGGAGACGGAAGAGATTGATATCTACGATCCGATTCTTACGCTGCGTGGCCTGCAGATTCTTTATGAAAAGAACAGAAGGACAAAGCCTCAGATGAGGGAGTTTGACGACCAGAACATGCCGGAGTGAGAGGCAGACTTTGGACAATAATATGGAGTTGGTTTTATGAGTGCCAGAGATTTTGAGAGAGAATACAAGAAGGAATTCCTGGGGATCACGGATGATGAGCCCTATGAAGAAGATGAATCCGAAGAAGAAATCCTGAAGATAGATGAGATGCAAAAGACAAATAAGGCAAGGGTTTTTGAGCAGGCAGCAGGCGGGAGGATAGTCCTCTGCGGAGCCAATGCCTATGAGCAGAAGTATTACTTTAATCCAATGTTCAGGGATATTCCCGAGAGCATTAAGAAAGAGCTGAATATTATAAGCGTTCTTTTTACCCAGGAGGCAGGTGGAATATTCACCATTGTCTTCGAGGAGGACGGAAGTATTTCGATCGAGACCAATGCTGATGAAGAAGATATCACCTACGACGAGATAACCGCTGGGCTCCTTGTTGGAGAAGTAAGGCGCAAGAGACAGGATCTGTTTGAGGCTCTTGGTCTGTATTACAGGATATATGTCCTGCATGAGAACCCTGCGGATATTCTCGACGAAGACTGATTGGGATGGCACACTTAAGATGCAGGACCTGATTGTTTCTTTTCAGTGTACCGGATGTGATAGTTATGAGCGGATATGGAAAGCTCCGTATAGGGAGCGTTACTCTGGAAAACAATATAATTCTGGGACCAATGGCAGGTGTATCAGACCTGCCTTTTCGACTATTGTGCAGGGAAATGGGAGCTGGACTTGTGTGCATGGAGATGGTGAGCGCAAAGGCCATAACCTATAAGAACCGGAACACAAACATGCTCCTTGAAATACATGAAAAAGAGCACCCGGTTTCTCTTCAGCTATTTGGATCTGAACCCGATATAATGCAGGAAGCAGTAAGGATGATCGGTGACAGACAATATGACATTCTTGACGTTAATATGGGGTGTCCGGTGCCAAAGGTTGTGGGAAACGGAGAGGGATCAGCCCTTATGAAGAATCCCGCACTCATTGAAAAGATAGTAAGAGCCCTTGTGCAGGTTTCGGACAGACCGGTCACTGTTAAGATCAGAAAGGGATTCAGTGAATCGTCGGTAAACGCTGTAGAGTGTGCGCTTGCTGCCCAGGAGGGCGGAGCCTGTGCCGTAGCTGTCCATGGAAGGACAAGGGAGCAGTACTACTCAGGAAGAGCTGACTGGAATATAATTCGGGAAGTCAGGGAGGCTCTTAAAATTCCTGTGATAGGAAACGGTGATGTGGTGGACGGTGAGAGCGCAAGGCGGATGTTTGACGAGACCGGGTGCGATGGTGTGATGATTGCCAGAGCTGCTCAGGGAAATCCGTTCATTTTCCGTGAAATAAAGAGCTTTTTTGAGACGGGAAGTGCCTGTGCGCGGCCTGATATGAAGGAGCTATATGACACGGTTGTGCGGCACGCTGATCTTCAGCTTAAGTATAAGGGTGAGTACATCGGCATAAGAGAGATGAGAAAGCATGTATCATGGTATACGACAGGGATGCCGGGGAGTGCCAGGTTCAGAGGACAGATAAACCGGATGGAGAATATGGCTGAACTAAAGGCTGCATGCGGGATGTTGTTCGGTATCAGCACCCGACCGGAATAAGTCAGATAAAAACTGTCATTTCCAGGGGAGGAAGTTAATCTGTATGAAAAACAGACTTTTGAAGAATGTAATTTTATTTTTCATTTTGACTGCCGTTCTTGTCAGTGGACTGGCAGTATCAAAGCAAGCTCTGATATATACTTCGGCGGCACAGAAAAAGGGCGGTGAGGATCAGAATTACTATTTCCACTCTTTATCAGATCTTAATGGAAAGCGGATAGGTGTTCAGACAGGTACCAGTTTTGATGTTTCTGTCAGAGAAAAGCTTCCGGAAGCGAAGCTGGAATACTTTAACGGCAAGGCTGACCTGATGGCGGCTCTTTCCGGTAATAAGATTGATGCTTTCGTAGTTGATGAGGTTGTTGCTGAGATTTTTTTACGTGAAAGCAATCAGGTGACATATCTGTCTGAATTTCTGGACAGCTATGACTTTGCTCCCATATTTGCCAGGACCAAAGAAGGGGAGAAGCTGCGGGATGAATTTAATGATTTTCTGGAACAGCTCCCTGAAGGTACATTGGATCAGCTCGCAGACAAGTGGTTCAGCGAAGATGAGTCAGAAAAGACCATGCCGGATATCAGCGAATTGAACAATGAAAATGGAACACTCAGGCTCGCGACAGAATCGGGCTATGCGCCGTTTGAATATGTACGTAACGGCAAGGTGGTGGGCTACGACATGGAAATTGCCGCAATGTTCTGTGAGTATGGCGGCTATGGCCTGGAAATCGTAGACATGAATTTTGACGGCATTCTGCCTGCAGTACAGACCGGAAAATGTGACTTTGCAGCAGCAGGTATAAGCATTATTCCGGAACGTGCAGAAAGTGTACTCTTCTCTGAACCGAACTTCTCCGGCGGCACGGTCATGGTGATACGCACGGAAAATGCCGGCGAAAACAGTTCTGTCGGTACCGGGGATACAGATAATGCGATGACAGATTCCGGCGCAGCGGCGGAGGAAGCAAAAAAAGATGCTTCCTTATGGGATAATGTCAGGGAAAGCTTTGATAAGACCTTTATACGCGAGAACCGCTGGAGGCTGTTTGAAAAAGGCATACTGACCACGCTGGTTATCACGTTATTGTCAGTACTGTTTGGAACGGCCTTTGGTTTTTGCATATTCATGATGTGCCGGAATGGAAATCCGATTGCCAACATCGTTACCCGATTCTTCATGTGGCTGGTACAGGGGATGCCAATGGTTGTGCTGCTGATGATCCTCTACTATATTATATTTGGCTCTGTAGCCGTCAATGGAGTAATTGTTGCAGTGGTTGGCTTTACGCTCACTTTTGGGACTTCTGTATTCGGTCTGTTAAAGATAGGTGTCGGTGCAGTCGGAATCGGACAATATGAAGCAGCTTATGCTCTGGGATACTCAAATCGACAAACCTTCTATAAGATTATTCTGCCTCAGGCAATGCCTCATGTGCTGCCATCCTACAGCGGTGAGATTGTTAACCTGATCAAGTCGACAGCCATTGTGGGTTATATAGCAGTCCAGGATCTGACCAAAATAGGCGACATTGTCCGAAGCCGTACATATGAAGCATTTTTTCCACTAATTGCCATTACAATCATCTATTTTCTGCTGGAGGCGCTGGCCGGATTTCTGGTTGGGAGGATAAGTATTAATTTCAATCCAAAACGCCGTAAAGAATCAGAGATTTTGAAGGGAATCACGCATCGATGATCAGAATAGAACACCTGAAAAAAACGTATCCGAATGTCACACCTTTGAAGGATGTCAGCGTTGAGATCCATGACGGTGATGTTATCTCTGTCATAGGACCATCAGGTACAGGCAAAAGTACGCTTCTGCGCTGCATCAATCAGCTTGAGAAGCCTACTGAAGGCAGGATCTGGCTGGATGATCTGGAAATTACCGATCCGAAGACTGACATCAACAAGGTTCGTCAGAAGATGGGTATGGTGTTTCAGAGCTTCAATTTGTTTGAACATAAAACAGTGATCGAAAATATCATGCTCGCACCGGTTGATCTTCTTGGTAAATCAAAGCAGGAAGCCTATGATACAGGAATGCGCCTGCTAAAAACAGTAGGCCTTGGTGAAAAGGCATTGAATTATCCTGACCAGCTTTCCGGTGGGCAAAAGCAGCGAGTAGCTATCGCCAGGACGCTGGCCATGGATCCGGAAGTGATCCTGCTGGATGAACCTACAAGTGCGCTTGATCCCACTATGGTTGGCGAGGTTCAGGCTGCTATTCGGGACCTGGCTAAAACCGGTAAAACCATGTTGATCGTTACCCATGAGATGCACTTTGCGAAGACCATCTGCAATCGTGTTTTCTACATGGATGATGGCATGATATATGAGGATGGCAGCCCGGAGCAGGTTTTCGACAACCCCAGGGGAGAAAAAACCAGGCGGTTTGTGAGAAGGCTCAAGGTTCTGGAGCTGAATATCAAAAGTGCTGGCTACGACTTTCTCGGAATGGTGGGTGATATTGCGGACTACTGCAGCAAAAATCAGATTGCCCCAAAACTGACCAATCATATTCAGCTGGTCTTCGAGGAAGTTACTCGCATTCTCATGTCTGCGCTTAAAGATCCGCATATTCATGCGGCTTGTGAATACTCGGAACAGACAGAGGTCGCGGAATGCTCAATCTGCTACAATGGATCGCACCTTGATATAACTTCTTATGATGATGATCTGGTTCTTTCAATTTTGAAGGGAGTGACTGAAAACTTCAGCTATACATGGAATGAAGGCAGCGACTATCCGAATCAGCTAAAGCTGACACTTCGGTGAGCTGGCTGTAACATTTATTGACTGCTGGTGTATGGATTGACACGGAATATCATAAACTGTATAATAGCAAAGTTATAATAGATTGTGATTTTGAGTTTATATACAGTGCTTTAATTTTTTATGAAGGGCAGGAACTAAAGATGGAAGAAAAGAAAAACATTCTAACCTATGAAGGCCTCAAGAAATATGAGGACGAACTTCACGAGCTCAAGGTCGTAAAGCGTAAGGAAGTTGCTGAGAAGATCAAGGAAGCAAGAGAACAGGGCGACCTCTCAGAGAACGCAGAGTATGATGCAGCCAAGGATGAACAGCGCGACATCGAGGCAAGGATTGAGGCTCTTGAGAAGATCCTCAAGAATGCAGAGGTAGTAGTTGAAGAGGACGTTGACCTTGAGAAGATCAGCATCGGCTGCAGGGTTAAGATCCGTGACCTGGAGTTCAATGAGGACATGGAGTACAAGATTGTAGGATCTTCAGAGGCAAACAGCTTAAAGGGCAAGATTTCAAACGAGTCTCCTGTCGGTAAAGCACTTCTTGGAGCGAAGAAGGGTGACATTGTTAAAGTGGAGACACAGGCCGGTGTACTTGAGTACGAGGTTCTTGGCATAGAGAGATCAGAAAACTGATAGGAATTTACTGGGCCAGCGGCATCTGTTTCGCTGGCTTTTATTTAAAGATGGCTTGTGCCGTTAACTGAATCCGGAACTTTAAGATATCAGTGTTGAATTATTATTGATAGAGGAGAGAAAAGTGGCAGAGAATAATCAGCAGAACAATCAGCAAAATATACAGGAGGACGTTGGACGTCTCCGTCAGGTCAGAAGAGACAAGCTTTCCGAGCTTCAGTCTCAGGGAAGAGATCCTTTCCGCATAGTGAAGTATGACCAGACTCATCACACACAGGATATAAGAGATAAATTTGACGAGCTTGAATTTGTACCACCTGTAGGGGAGGACGGCAAGGCTGTTGTTGTTCCTCTTTCTGAAGTTCCTTCAGAGAAGGTCGTTTCGCTTGCAGGACGTATGATGAGCAAGCGTGTAATGGGTAAAGCATCTTTTGCCAACCTTCAGGACAGGGACGGAAGGATGCAGCTCTATGTTTCCAGAAACGATATCGGTGATGAGGCCTATGCTGATTTCAAGAAGATGGATATCGGTGACATCATAGGTGTTAAGGGCTTTGCCTTCAGAACCAAGACAGGTGAGCTCTCAGTACATGTGAAGGAGCTTGTTCTTTTATCCAAATCACTTATGCCACTTCCTGAGAAATTCCATGGTCTCACAGACACAGAGATCCGCTACAGACAGCGCTATGTTGATCTGATCATGAACGAGAATGTCAAGGAGACCTTCAAGAAGAGATCAGCCATCATCCGCGAGATCCGCAACTTCCTTGCAGGAAGGGATTTCATGGAGGTTGAGACTCCTATGCTTGTTGAGAATGCCGGCGGTGCTGCAGCAAGACCGTTTGTCACTCACTACAATGCTCTCGATGAGGAGAGAAAGCTCCGTATCTCACTTGAGCTCTACCTCAAGAGACTTATCGTCGGCGGAATGGAGAGAGTATTTGAAATCGGTCGTGTGTTCAGAAATGAGGGAACAGATACAAGACATAATCCCGAGTTCACCCTGATGGAGCTCTACCAGGCTTACACTGACTATGAGGGAATGATGGAGCTCACAGAGAGCATGTTCCGCTATCTTGCTGAGAAGGTCTGCGGTACAACACAGATCCCATACGGTGACAAGATAATTGATCTGGGCAAGCCCTTTGAACGCCTTACCATGAACGATGCTATAAAGAAATACGCCGGCATTGATTTCGACGCAGTATCAAGCGACGAGGAGGCAAAGGCAATTGCAAAGGAGAAAGGAATTGAGTTTGAGGACCGCCACACAAAGGGCGACATCATCAACCTCTTCTTCGAGGAGTATTGTGAGAAGGAGCTGATCCAGCCAACATTCATCATGGATCACCCCATTGCAATCTCACCTCTGACCAAGAAAAAGCCCACTGATCCTGAGAAGGTAGAACGTTTTGAGCTCTTCATCAACACATGGGAGATGTGCAATGCCTACTCAGAGCTCAATGATCCCATCGACCAGCGCGAGCGCTTCGCAGCCCAGGATGCCAATGCGGCAGCAGGCGACGAGGAGGCTGAGCACACCGACGAAGACTTCCTCAATGCCCTCGAGATAGGAATGCCCCCCACAGGCGGCATAGGGTACGGCATTGACAGGTTATGTATGCTCCTCACGGACAGCGCAAGCATTAGGGATGTTATTGCATTCCCGACACTTAAGTCGCAGAAGCTTTGAAACCCACTATCCATGCGGCTTTGAAGTGAGAGACTACGCTTTTGACAAACAAATGACAAATTTTTCGTTCGAAATAATGAGCAGTGATGCGCAGTCGTGCGAGGTTTGAAAGTCAGATAATCAATTTTTCGAATATATAAC
>JAILJR010000021.1 GCA_024694565.1 Butyrivibrio sp.
ATTGCTTATACGATGATGAGTATCTGTTATTTTGCCCTTTTGAATCTCTTTATAACGCTTCCGATAGGTGGGAGAATCCTTGCGACTGTTGTTGTTGGATGTGTGTTTAGTTTACTGTGTCTTTCTGGCGCGTTGGTATCGAGTTTCGTTTGTTTTGGAAAGAATCGTTAAATCCTTTTTTACTGAGAATGAAAGGAAGTGACCGTAATGCCAATAAATGAAAACACGCTGGAGCAGGCAATTATTGGGGAGCTTCAGGCAAAAGGCTATGAATATGTCTACGGTCCTGATATAGAGCGAGATTATCATGAAGTGATCCTGGAGGATGACTTCCGGTTTTCTATGCAGAAGATTAACCCTGGAATTTCTCAAGAGATTATTACAGAAGCTTTTAAGAATATCCGTAACTTAGGTCTCTTGCGTCTTGAGGACTTAAATGCTTCCTTTCATAAATATCTAATTGAAGGTGTGCCGGTTCCATATCAACAAAATGGAGAGAGTCGGACTTTTACTGTCAGGCTTATCGATTTTAATTCTCCGGATAGTAATGATTTTAAAGTCATCAATCAATTTACAGTTATTGAGCATAAGCAAAAGCGACCGGATATAGTGATTTTCATCAATGGCATTCCAATGGTTCTCTTCGAGCTCAAAAACATGGCCAATGATAATACCACGGTCGAGAATGCTTATAAACAGGTGAAGAACTATCAGCTTGATATTCCTTCTTTGTTCCATTACAACGCGTTTAATGTGATCAGTGATGGTATTGATACCCGTGTAGGCACTATTACATCAGATTTCACAAGATATATGGCATGGAAGTCTGAGAATGGGGAGAAGCCTGCGGAGAATGCCGCAGATTTCTTTACGATTGCTCTGAATGGAATGTTCCCGAAAGAGCGTTTACTTGATATCGTCCGAAATTTCATTGTATTCCAAACAATCAATGGCAAAACAGTGAAGATCCTGGCTGGCTATCATCAATTCTTCGCAGTTAAGAAAGCTGTAGAAAGTACCAGAAGAGCGTTGATTGACAAAACAGGTCGTGCCGGTGTGGTTTGGCATACTCAGGGATCAGGAAAAAGTCTTTCCATGGTTTTCTATACAGGAATCGTAGTTAGCGATCCGGTATTTGACAATCCTACGATTGTAATTCTTACGGATAGAAATGACCTGGATGACTAGCTGTTTGGAACATTCAGCGCTAGTTCGAAGCTTCTGCTCCGGCAGACTCCCAGACATGCAGAGAGCCGGGAGAATCTCCGGGAACTGCTGGATGTTAAGGCCGGCGGTATTATTTTTACTACGATTCAGAAGTTCGGTGATAGTGATGAGGTGATCAATACCAGGAGGAATATTATATTCCTTGCTGATGAGGCACATCGCTCGCAGTATGGATTGGATGAAAAGCTGGATCGGGGCACGGGTGAGTGGAAGGCAGGCATGGCCCGGCATATGAGAGCGTCTCTGCCTAATGCTACTTTCATAGGTTTTACTGGAACACCGATAGACTTCAAGGAAAAGTCTACCATCGGTGTTTTTGGTGACTATATCGATATCTATGACATGACTCAGGCCGTAGATGATGGGGCGACGGTTCCGATTTATTATGAAAATCGGACAGCTAAGCTTAAATTAAATGACGAGACCCTGAAGAAAATTGATGAAGAATATTCCAGACTGGCAGGAGATGCCACAGAAGCTGTCATAGAAAAATCCAAGGCAGATCTTTCAGGGTTAGAAGCATTGGTTGGGTCAAAAGAGCGGATAGAGATGCTTGCTGAAGATATAATAGCTCATTATGAGGACAGGCAATATGTACTGACCGGTAAGGCTATGATTGTCTGTATGACCAGGCGGATCGCTATTAAGTTATACATGGAGCTTTTACGCAAAAGACCGGAATGGAAGAAAAAAGTAAAGGTAGTCCTGACATCAAGTAATCAGGATCCGGAAGAGTGGCACAGCTTGATCGGGAATAAGGCATATCGTGATGGACTAGCCATAGAATTCAAGGATAAAAGCAGTGATTTTAAGATTGCGATTGTAGTTGATATGTGGCTGACCGGATTTGATGTTCCGTCCATGTCAACCATGTATATTGATAAGCCAATGAAGGGACATACATTGATGCAGGCCATAGCGCGTGTGAATCGTGTGTATCCAGACAAAGAAGCTGGCTTGATCGTTGACTATATTGGAATGGCCGCAGAACTGAAACTCGCATTAAATCAATATACTCAGAGGGATCGTAATAAGGTTCCGGATCTGCAAGCCGCGTATGGCGTTTGCATGGCTAAGCTCGAAGTGATGAGAGATTATTTCTACGGTTTTAATTACAGTGAATTCTTTGGGGATTCTGATGTAAATAGGCTGAAGACGATTGCGGATGGTGTTGAATTTGCTCTTGCTTTTGAAGAAGATGAAAAGAAATCATTCATTGTTGAGGCAACCGCACTCAGTCAGGCTGAAACACTATGCCGCAGTATGCTTGATGATCACGAAAAGAAGGAAATAGAGTTCTTTAAGTGCGTAAAGGCGGGACTTTGTAAAATTGCTGGCAATGGAAAAGTGACAGCAAATGAGGTCAATGCCCGTATATTGAAATTGCTGGAGCAGGCTATCGAACAGGATGGCGTAGTAAATATATTTGAGCAGGCAGGTAAGAAGAATCCTGAGATCTCCATATTGTCAGAAGAATATATGGATCAGGTCCGGAAGATGAAACATAAGAATATTGCGGCGGAGATGCTTCGAAACTTGCTTAATGACAATATTAAAGTGTTCGCAAGAACCGGTGTCGTAAAAGCGCAGTTATTCTCAGAGAAGATGCAAGGGGTCTTGAAACGGTACAATAACCGGATGATAACCAGCGCAGAGGTTATTGAAGAATTACTGAATCTTTCTAAGGAAATGACGGATGCTTATAAGGCTGGTGATGAAAAGGGGCTTTCCGTAGAAGAACTTGCTTTTTATGATGCCCTGGTAGCAGATCCTGAGGTGCTCAGGAACATGAAAGAACCAGTCCTGGTAGAGATGGCCCATGAGTTGACTGAGTTAATCAGGCGCAGCCGCACGGTTGACTGGGATAAGAAACAGTCTGCGAGAGCTTATATGAGGACCCAAGTTAAGCATCTACTAAGGAAATATAAGTATCCGCCAGAACAGGCAAAGAGTGCAATTGACACAGTTATCAAACAGGCAGAGCTTATGAGTGCTAATTTAGTGGCTTAAAGTGATGTAAGTCTATTATGATTCGATAATGAACACTCATGAAAAAGATTGTAATCCATATAAATCATAAAGATATAATAGAAGAGTCTGGGGA
>JAILJR010000025.1 GCA_024694565.1 Butyrivibrio sp.
CCATCTGCAAAGAAAAATGCATTTCCCACAGCAAGGTCTATCTGTCTGAAGACCTGAGCATCCTCAAGGTCTGATGGCAGCAATGTATTCAGTGCATAACAGAAAAAGCGGTGATCCTTGTCGATTGAGAAGCACCCTGCAGGAACAGCAAAATTCACATAGCTTATTGCTTCATAAAGAGCCTGAAGGCGATCCGTGGGAACATCGTTCGCTATAGTAAATACAGCCGTAAAAACCTGCACCGGGTCATCCTCTGTCTGGAGCGGACGGAAGTAGAAATCCCCAATGATCCCTCTGTCCCCATCTCCCAGCTCATCAAGCATGGCTGATATCATTTCGGGGGCGCCCTCTTCTTTTCTGAGCACTGCCGCAATACTGTTCTCATTTAATTCATTGCTTAATGCCTCCAAAATCTTATGCCTTCTGTTTTCTATCTCATTGATATCCATATGATTACTCCTTTTTTTAATAAGCCGGCGGATACCCCCCGAACAGCTCTGCTGTGCATATTGCACAGGCAACAAAGAGACCTCTGAGCAGCCGCCTTTCATAATGATATTATGGCCAGATTTATTTTGTTACGGATAATCACTTTACCTGGCAGTCATCTTACGTACCAGGACATTTTCGTCAGGCAGCCCTTTATCCGGATTATAACGAAGGTCCAGACTATTAACAAAACTGATGTATCCATTCTTCTCATCGTCAGAGGTATTCTTATCAAATAACTTATTCCGGATGAGGCGGGCAAATTTCGAACAGATAAATACCGTTGCGGTTTTAACACTATTAAAGCCTGCTCGTGCAGCAACCCTGAGCCTAAGAGCCTCTTTTACCTTCTCAACAGGAGGATTATCCTTACTTACTCTGCTGTTTTTAAACCTCTCCTTTACAACATCCCTGGTCAGCTTTTCCATATTGAAGAAGTTATCAAACAGCGTAGTCCTCAGACTTTCTACCTGATTATAATCGTGAATTGAACCGACAATACCCACTACAAGAGCTGCAATGGCAAGTGGCGGACATGCGATTGATGCGGCGCCGATTCCTGTTCCTACAGCACTGTAAACAGACTTCGTTGCCTGGCGCTTCTGAAGACTCTTCTGGAGCTCTTCCATGTTTTTCTCATATTTCAGCTCTCTTTTTTTCTGTATTTCTTCCTCTGTCATCTTTGATTTCTGTTGCAGTTTGGCGTTTTTCTCTCGCTTCTCTTTAAAGAAATCAGAGGCTTTTTTGCCGTGGTATTTCATTTTACCGGCCGTAATTCCCTGGACAATAGTGACACCCGCACTGAGGACTACACCCGCTACAGGCGCAACAGTTGCCGTTGTAGTAGCTAAACTAACCATCTTCGCTGACGTGCTGGCGATCATGGCACCAACTCCAATCACGCCGGCAGATGCGTTAACAATGGATGTGCTTAGAGTAAATAGTCTTTCTGTGCGCTCTGTATCAGAATACTTGCTCCAATTCTGGATCATCATGGTGGCACCGGTCACGATACCAATCAGTCCGGTTATTCCCGCAGAAATGATCAACGGAGAACCACCTGCAAATTTCTCATCAAATGTGTTAGGGAGTGAACCAAGAAAAGCAATCAGCTGGTTGCCCTCTTCAACCTTAAACGCGATGGTGTCGGCTTCATCTACATGTACATCGCCCTTTTGCAATGATTTTAAAGTCTCAGATGCAGCCTGAGCCTGTTTCTTGCACTCTTCACGCATCTCATCAACCCGCTCCTGAAGTGCTTTCTTTTTTTGTACATCTGTTTCAGTGCTTAGTTGCTGCAGAAGTTCATTTAATGATATCAGATGATCCTTAAACATTTGCAATACCTGAGCAGACTTGTCGTTGGCATTCTGAGATACATCCTTCTTTTTCTGCTCTTCCTTATTGGTTGAAACTACTGCAGCAGTTTTTAAATCTGTCCGGTAGTTCTTGGCTATCTGCATGGCCTCTGAAAGTTTGAAGGTGTAGGTGTAATCCCCTGAAATTTTTTTCCAGAACATGGCCCTGTTGGCAACCATCTTTTTCCTGAAAGTCTTCAAA
Source organism: Butyrivibrio sp. (assembly GCA_024694565.1). Classification (GTDB taxonomy): domain Bacteria; phylum Bacillota; class Clostridia; order Lachnospirales; family Lachnospiraceae; genus Butyrivibrio. The sequence continues at coordinate 2,050 of JAILJR010000025.1, forward strand.
TTCGGGGTATAGGACTGAGAAAGCCAGACATCGGAGACATCGGCTACTCTCCTTCTTTCCATCTCCACAAGATAATATATGTGAAGACGCTCCCTCTTTGTCATGGAAAGCAGACCATGTACCATATCAGCATCCTTATTTATGCCATTTTCGAAATTCCGGAGCAACCAGTTGTCAATTTCCTCAAGACCCACTCTCTGCTCAGTACTGAGATTTTCCTTTGAATCCTCAGGCTTTAGCTTTTCCTTTTCATCGACCTTCTCGATTTCTCCCTCTTCTACAAGGTGATCATCGATAAGCTTGTCCAAACTGTCATCCTTCTGCTTAGTGATATTGAGGAGTTTTTCCCAGGCAAGGCATTCCTCGTACTCTTTAACATAAGCATCGACATCAGGATCAGAAATATCATTACGCTCTTTGCGGTACCGCTTAATAAGCCGCTCATTGGCACGCAGAGCCTGCAGCCTTCTAAGCAGAGTCTCCTTACCGGGCATATAGCCCAGACAGGAATTACCGAGCCTTGCGCTGTAATTTTTATATGCTTTTGCAGCCTTCTTCAGTTTCTCCACAATGATCTTGGGAGTTTCGCCTGTAACATTATCTGCGTCATTGTTGTTATAAATTGATTTATGATCTTCTTCAGACAACATCTGAATAACGCTTTTAGAGGTCAGGTCCCGAATCTTTTTTGATATCTTATACCTGGTTGATCCGTCCTTGGTCCAGTGAAAAAGCTTATTATGCGTGTTGCAATAATTCTGGGTTGTCTGTGACAGTTCAAGGAGCTTTTCCAGCTTCTCATACGTCGAAAGCTTCGACGTATTATCAATTGCGATTTCCTTCCACTCCAACAGGCTGTCCATCAGGTCAGTAGCAGTACCGCTTCGTTTTTTTGTAACCTCACTGCCTTCCGCACCAAAAGCTTTAGTATCTTCTTTCCATTTTTCTTTCAGCTCAGTGGAGAACTCTTGTATTTGTTTTTCTACTTTAGAGTCAACTGGATCTTTCTGCTTATTTTTCTCCGTCTGAGCAATAAGATTGTCATTCGTGATTAAAGACTGATTCTTCTGTTCCTGTTCAAAGGCTTCCTTCTGCTTAGACGTATCTATATACTGCGGCTCCTTATTTTTATGAATTTGTCCCAGAGTATCCATTATTACTCCTTTCTTATTCCGTAAAAGATCTCATCTCCTGACCTGCCCGGCATTAGCTTGCCAACAAGTGTCCTGATATCATCATTTTTTCTTTGTATCATTACCTTTGTCTTATAAGGATACCGCTCCAATGCCTGCCGGGTCGTGTACCTTAGCATATGCGTAAGATGTGTCCTGCTCTCCGGACCATACGCAAAATAAAGCACCGGAATAAGTTTCCCCGACGGAGTCCTTCGGATGAGGAACAGTCCCTGTATCTTGTCCCCTGAGATCACACAGGAGGATATATTGTTGTCGAACCAGGTCTTAGGCAAAAATGCAATATCCTCAAGTATCCCCCTGTGGCCTTTAAACAGGATCTGTTTTACGGCGTCTCTGAACTGGGCGGGCGTAAGCGACTCGATGCTTCCTACATATTCCGGAATCTTACTGCTCTTGGCCATAGGCGTATTTTCCAGATCTTCCAAAGTGAAGGTTATGGTATCGTCTTCCTTTTTGCCAAAAGAAAACCCATCCTCAGCCAGAGCCTTTGCATACTTCTCATCATCAAGCTCATAAAAGCTCTGAGCAATCTCATCCTGTGCCACTGAATTGTCCTTATAGTATTTTGAAAGCTCCTTAAGGGTCTGTACGTCGTCGGATTTAAACATACATATCCTGCTTCTGGTATCCTCCTCGCTCTCCGAATCCAAAACCTCATATACAAGAGCACCTATCGCATTATCTTCTTCATCCACGGCGCCTAATGCTTTATAGTAAACCCGCTTCACATCATCTGAAAGATCCTTCCCCAAAAGCGGTTGAAAATCATCAAGTTCTTCTTCGGAAATTTCAAATATATCTGTCATAAAACACGCTCCATAAACTCTATTGCTGTTTCCGTTTTCTTTTTCAAACTACAGGCCGCTTCTACGTCAAACACATCCCTTACATCCATAATTACCATCTGAAGGGCAGTACGTTCCCTGACGCCGGTCAGCACCACTATAGTGCTGTCACTTTTAAGGATAGACTCACAGTTATCGGGTAGCTGCTCTTTCAGCACGCCGGCGAAGTCCTTCATTTTCCGGGGAGAATACAGGGTAAAAGTCATCGCGCTGCAGGGATCATACTCGTTTTTGCCTGTCAGTTCTTTCAGATAATCAACAAAGCCAATACTGTAGAAACCTGTTTTAGGATCGATGTACTTCTTTTCCTCCATGATGGAAGAATAAAGAAGTACTACTCCAATTGCTGAACCCAGGGCCGCAAATTCCCATGAGAATAAATCCTGAAGTATCCAGCCGGCAAATACAGGGATAAAAAATGTCCAGGGATTAAAGAAACGAAGATACCCGTTCTGTTTTTTATATTCCTGCAAAAGCCAAAGGCTGAGAAGGAAATAAACAATACGTATAACAAAGAATACACACAGGGCAATCACAAAAAACACAAATCCCCGGTTCGATGTAAGAGCCATAGGAATACTTACCGCTGTAACTAATGCAGAAAATATCAGGGGTGTAAATCCCAACCAGGATTTGCGCTTGATAAAGTCCCTATCCTTAAAAAGATACCAGCTAAGAAAAGTGATCCACATATATAGAAAGACCGTTGTAAGGAAGATATCTGCAATCCATGTCACAATCTCAGCTACGTACCAAAGTGACTGCTCAGATTCGGAAAGCTTTCCAAAATCCTTCATTGTAAGAGTTCCCAGCTGCACATCCGCATATACCTTAAGCAGATTGAGAACAGCAATCATGAGCGCCACGGTGCAGAGTCGCCTAAAATAATGTTTTAAGGACCCCTTATCGTCCTGTTCCTTAAGCTCCCCCAGCCTTACCACCTGCCATATCATGAGCGCCACGGCGATCAGGTCTGCAGAAAATGAAAGAAATTGCATTATTGTCATTGCTTTGCCTCTCCATCGTTGATCAGACTATGTTAAAATTATACACTATTTCGTTTCATAGAACATGACTTTTCTGCGCAAAATAGCATTTGGACACCGGAATGTCGGTTCGGAGGCGGTTCTGAGGCAGAGTCGGTTCTGAGTCGGTTCGGAGGCGGAGTCGGTTCGGAGTCGGTTCTGAGGCAGAGTCGGTTCTGAGTCGGTTCAGAGTGTTTATGCAACTTTGGGAATTTAGTGCAACTTTTATGCAAAGTTCAGATTATAAACACATCCATATTTTATGAAATGTGCATTTGGGATAGCTGGATATTATGAGTTGCCCGACAAAAGCTCGCCAGGCCGGCTCCGGCTGTGCATATTGCACAAGCAGCTGAGAGGCCCTATGAGCTCGTCGGTACTTAGCGAGGTATTTTCGAGCTTAGTACCGCTACGAAGCGAAAGGAGCGAAAGCG
>JAILJR010000039.1 GCA_024694565.1 Butyrivibrio sp.
AAGTACCGACGAGCTCATAGGGCCTCTCAGCCTCTTGTGCAATATGCACAGCCGGAGCCGGCCTGGCGAGCTTTTGTCGGGCAACTCATATAATGATGTTGAGGTCAAAATACCCGGAAACACAATATGAATGATACATTCATCATAAACAGACAGCATTGCAATGTAAAGAAAAATTAAACTCCTGTTAATTGTTCCATCTTTCCGGAAAAGCTGAACACGGGGTGTGCTTCAATGATATAATGATTACTCAGTCGGTTAGTTTTCAACAACATGAGTATTCTTTTCCTGAATTCGAAAAAATGAGTTATCAATGCCGGATAAGCTTATCGGACACAATTTAAGGAGGTTTATGATGAAGGGAAAATTGTCTGCTATCGTAAAGTTTGTTGCATTTGCTGCCGGAGCGACCGCGTGTGGTCAACAACCAACCAACACACAGTCCGGTAATCCGGAAACAAAGTCATCCGTGGATTCCACAAGCAGAGCAGAATCGGCCATATCCCGTGAAGGATTTTCTGTCCGGGAAATATCGGATGAGCTGTTTGACAGGATGAGAAGCGGAAATACTTATAAAGAGGACTGCATTGTTCCCCGCAAGGACCTTCGATATCTTTTGGTACTTCACAAAGATAAGGATGGCAATATCCATCAGGGGGAAATGGTTGTACACAAGCTGGTCGCGGAGGATGTTCTGGAAATATTTGAGAAGCTTTATGATGCGGAATATCCTATTGAAAGAATGGTGCTTCCGGATAACTACCTCGCTGATGATGAGACGATGATGCGTGACAATAACTCATCAAGCTTTAATTTCCGATTCATATCCCATACGGACAGGATTTCTAAACATGGTCTGGGAATGGCAGTAGATATCAACTCACTTTACAATCCCTACCATAAAATTGTGGCAAATGATGACGGCTCCAGTGAAGAGGTCATAGAACCTGCCACAGGAGAACCTTATCTGGACAGGACGCAGAGCTTTGACTATAAAATCGAAAAAGGGGATCTGTGTTATACACTCTTTACAGAAAAAGGCTTTGAATGGGGAGGCGACTGGACAGACCGAAAAGATTACCAGCACTTTGAGCTGCCTGTCGATATCACAGAGAAGTATTCTGAAATGTATAAAAAGTAAGTCCCGAAATTGGTCCGACTGTATAATAACCCTCCCATGTTTAACGAAAACATTTCTTCAACCTACTGTACCAACTCCATCAAACAGACTACGCCATCAGTCCCTTTTTGACCTCAACGTCATAATATGAGTCGCCCGGCAAAAGCTTATATTATCAAAGTAAGAATTTTGTAAGCCGAAGGGTGTGACGGTTTTGTGACTGTTTGCCTGATATGATTATCACAACAAAACAAAGAACCCGCAGGAAAGCGGATACATGGGAGGATAAAACAGTGACGAAGGATTATGTAGAGTTTTTTATTATCATGGCACTCGTATTGGGGTTAGTAACAATTGCAGGGTTTGAAGCATTTTTCCATATAATCGGGATGATCTGCGTAGCAGCAGCGATCACTTTCTCTACCATATCATGGTAATGAAGCAAATGACCTGCCACGTAGCCTGAACAAAGTTCAGAGTTATGCTATGGGTACACGGCAAGTTTAATGAGCACACTGACAGGCGATAGCAGATTCGTTGGTACATACACAGAAATTAAGGGGAAGGAACGGATATCTATATGTACAGTTCTTGATGAGATTGAAGCAAAAGGAATTAAATAGGAAGTGCGCAAGGTTTTGAGCAGGGGATTGAGCCGTGATATATATGGTAATGATGGTAGTAATCCCCAAGGGAACAGACACAATGTCACTCGTAGACAAGAACGGCTTCACAGGTTTCTTATACCTGGGTGGCAAGTTCGGAATGAAGACAAATTGAAACTGTTCAGAACCAGGCGGAAACATTTAAAAATACAGATGCCGAGCCTGCCCGAGCAGATGTATTTTAAATGTTTTCATTTGGCGGATATCCTACAACGAGGAAACTCCCGCGTTTCCGAGTCCTGGCTCTGAATAGTTACGACAAATTAAAAAATACAAGGCACTCTGCATAGTAATGATGCAGAGTGCCTTTTCATGACTTGATTGCAAGATGATGGACCTGAGGGACGAGATTTAGAGCCACTTTTGAAAACAGGCAGTCAGCGGAACGGCCTATCTTTCTTTGCAGTGATCAGGTCTTTGGCTGCAGCTCCATATATGCCTCGAAAACCCTATCGGGATTGTAATCAGGACCAAAATCACTGGCAACATCTATCATTTCACGAGCCCAAACCTGTTCCTCTTCATCTTCCAATTCCAGCTTTTCAATGATCGTGGTCTGATCTTTTCCCTTTGAAAGCTTTTTGCATATCAGTTTGATCAGGAGCGCATCTCTTCCTTCACCTCTTCCTTCTTCTCTTATTGCTTCAGTCATACGACACATAATAACCTTTCCCTCCTTCGCATCGTTTATCGGAATATTGGCTGTAGTATATGCATTGACCATATTCACTGAGTCTATATCCAGAGCCCAGTTTTCACCTTTTTCTTTTACTGCCTTCTTCAGATAATTGCCATCATTCTGATACTTGATAAGTTCCATCACATCACCCAGCATGGAATGGAGTTTATCAAAATCTGTCATAGTATGTGGGTCAATCAGGTTCTCTGGTTTAATCACCTGTTTTCCACCGTAGATATAGTAGTTAAAGGCATCTGCAAAACGCTCATTATCTGACATGTAATCATGGGAAATTGCGAAGGTGTTCCTTTCAAAAAAGAAGTATGAGATTGAGGATGATGCTTTGGAAAGAATTCTCGATGTGGCAGAGTGGTATCGAAAGAAACCAAATTTTGCAAATGCGAGAACAATTAGAAATATCGTGGATCAGGTAATTATGAATCAGAATCTTAGAGTGGATGATTCTGATGGAGGGGATGACGATTATCTGATTATCAAGTCTGATGTAAAAGAATATATATCTGATGAAGGCTTAATGACGGAGGACAAGCCAAAGATCGGTTTTGGGGTATAGAATCCTTGTAACCGAATCAGGTCAGATATCTATCGTTTATGGAGGAGAGTTTTATAATGAATTATGTAATCCAATACGAAAAAACAGATAATCTCTTGCAGGATGTTTGCGGTATTATTGAAAGCGCACAGCATTTCGCGTATCAGATCGTAGATTCTACGCTTGTGATTCGAAACTGGTGTATTGGAAAAAGGATAGCTGAAGAAACGTTAAAGGGTGAAGACAGGGCGCAATATGGGGCAGAGGTGGTTGCTAACCTGTCAAAAGAGCTAACGTCTCTCTATGGGAAAGGATATACGCTGAGGAGTATTTATAAGTATTTAAGCTTCTATAGGCAGTTTCCAGATATTGTGCCCACGGTGGGGGCAGAAAGCGACAAGGGCGAAATTGTGCCCACAGCGGGGGCACAATTACTCTCGTGGTCACATTATAGAGCATTGCTTTCAGTGGAAGATAAAGATGCAAGAAATTGGTATGCAAAGGAAGCCTATGAACAGACCTGGAGCGTGAGAACGCTTCAAAGAAACATAGCGACACAATACTATTATCGATTATTAAAATCTCAGGATAAGGCTGGTGTTGAGGAGGAGATGAAGCAATTGACCTCACAATATCAGAATAAGCTTGAGTTCATCAAGAATCCGGTTATCGCTGAATTTCTTGGTATGCAAGAAAACACTTCATTATATGAATCGGATCTTGAACAGTGTATTATAGATAATCTTCAAAGATTTTTGATGGAACTGGGAAAAGGATATGCCTTCGTAGCAAGGCAACAGCATATTCATACAGAAAAGGAAGATTATTATATAGATCTCGTATTCTATAACTATATACTAAAGTGTTTTGTTCTTATAGACCTTAAAACAGAAAAAATCACACACCAGGATGTCGGTCAAATGGATATGTATATCCGTATGTATGATGAATTAAAGAAATCTTCGGATGATAATCCTACACTCGGAATAGTCCTTTGTTCGGAAACAGATGACGATATAGCAAGATACTCGGTTCTTCATGAAAATGAACAGCTATTTGCGTCAAAGTATAAGCTTTATCTACCTACAGAAGAGGAACTGCGGGCTGAAATAGAAACTCAAAAAGAGTTTTACTATCTTCAGCAGAAGGAGAATGATAACGAGTAGTATTTAATTCTCAGAGGCGGGAAAACATTTCAAATGAATTTTTGGATGTATTGAACATTCAGAAGCACAATATAGTTCCCTCAGCAGTCAGTAATCTTTATACTTTTTTCATGATGATTATTTGCGGAAGATGGTATATTAGTGTATGTAGTTTTTAGGCTATATTGCCGAACGTATCGAAATAGCATGAGAGGGGGATAAAGATGCCGAGACCAAAGAAAGCGACAACCGATTCAACAAAGCAGAACAAGCTGGCAGATGCAGCAAAGTCATTAGTAACAAAAACAGAGAAAGGCGCTAAGGAAGCAGTTAAAAAGGTTACTAAGACAACGAAGAAGACAGCACCTGCGGATAAGGCTGCAAGAAAGGGCAAGAACCCTCAGACAGGTGAGGAGATCAAGATCCCCGCTGCTACAGTTCCAAAGTTTAAACCTGGTAAGGCTCTTAAGGATGCTGTAAACAAGAAATGATTAGAGAACCTCAAAGTCGGGAGGCAGTTCAGATGCTTTCCGACTTTTTTCACATGTGAAGTACTGTTAATATACTATTCGGTAAACCAGCGTTTTGCGCATAGTTTGACTATGTTTGTCGACGCTCTCTTATCCACTGGTTAATCACTCCTTGCGGTAATTATATCATGGAAATATCGTAACCCACTGACCATTTCTTTGTTTTTTGCTCTAAACAATATCAGCTATGAAAAGAATTACTTTACTTCCACTTCCTTAATTCCTTTTGCCCAGTCCAGAATTGGTCTTGCGTCTGGTAAGAACAGTTCTTTCGGGATTTCATCACGGCCAAAGAATCTGTGCTCAAGTACCTCATAATCTGAATTCGATATCACTCCTGAATAGCTGTTTGTGGTAAATATTACAGACAGCGAGTATACTACATCACCATTAGGATAATGAATTCAGATTATGAGGTACTTGAGCACAGATTCTTTGGCCGTGATGAAATCCCGAAAGAACTGTTCTTACCAGACGCAAG
>JAILJR010000076.1 GCA_024694565.1 Butyrivibrio sp.
TTTAGTCTTACAGTGTTATTACTGTTTTTGCTTTTGTTGAGTACATTTTACATCAACATGCGCAACAAATGAGCAACAAAAAATCAACCTTTTTTTTCAAAAAAATAATGACAGATAAGGAATTTTTTATCAGTCATTACATTTCAATTGCGCAACTACATTTTTAAATACTTCTCTGCGTGCTTGGGTAGGAATTTGGGTAGTTCATAATCCAACAAAGATTCAACTATTTTCTTCCGGTGAGGTAGTATACTGCAAGGGCTGTTCTGTGGGACAGGCCTTCCTTGGAAAGGATTGTCGTGATGTAGTTCTTCACCGTTCCCTCGGAAATGAAAAGCTTCTCGGCGATTTCTTTGTTAGAAAGTCCTTCAGCTACTGCTTTTATAATTTCAAGTTCTCGTGCTGAGTAGATAGATTCATCAAAACCTTCTGCGCCGGAGTCCCCTGAAGCAGCTGTGGAAGCAGCGGAGGAGGCAGTCAGAGATTCCAGAATGTTTTCTTCCATGACTCCAGTTCCAAAATACACTGATTTGATCATCTGCTTAAGGTGGTCAGGTGTGTGATTTTTAATGAGGTAGCCTTTTGCACCGCCGGCCAGCGCCTGACGAACCAGGTCATCATCATCAAAGGTTGTGAGTATCAGAACCTTGCCAAGTCCGCGGCTCACAATTTCCTTTGTTGCCTCAATGCCGTCCATTTCCGGCATCTGAATATCCATGAGGAATACGTCCGGAGCTTCCTTCTCGGCTATTTCAATGGCTTCTCTTCCATTCGAAGCACATCCCAGAACCTGGAAGTCATCATCTACATCAAGGATTATCTTCATGCCATCTCGCACGAAGTCGCTGTCGTCTGCAATTATTACTTTTATCTTATCCATAATATGCCTCGCTATTATATAAAAAAATCCAAATGAGATATTTACAAAGGCAGGATCATGGTTACTTTGAATCCAACCTCTGTTTCAAAATCGATGGTGCCATTTGCGGCGCGAACTCGCTGGCGCATGCCGGAGACGCCCATGCCGTCTTCAAATCCGGGGCAGCCCTTACCATCATCCTTAATGCTGCAGCGGACCATTTTATTCATTACTTTGATGTGGATATTGATACGGCTGCAGTTTGCATACTTCATGGAATTTGTCACAGCCTCAAAGGCGTTGTCCAGGATAACCTCCCAGACTGAGTCACTTATCTGAGATGCATCCCCTTCCACATTGAGTTCAGCCTCAACACCTTTATCTTCACAGTCTTCGCAAAGCTTGTAGAGCTCCAGCATAGCAAGCTTCTTCTTCTCCGGGCGCTCTTTTCTAAGGATTGCTCTAATCTCATCCATTCCAGTCCGGAGCTGATCGATAACTGCCTGCACCATACCCTTTGCTTTATCGGGATCCTTATCCATCAGAACCTTGACTGCCTCCAGCTGATATATGGAGCCATTTATGTTGTGCCCCAACTTATCGTGCAGAGTCTGTGACAGATTAGCCCTTTCCTCCAGGATCTGATTCTCGGTCTTAAGCATATTTCGTCGGAGCTCAGCCTTCGCTGCAAATTCCGTCTCTCGTATATCCCGCTTCAGCCCCTGCTCGAGAACCGTATCCTCCATCATCCGCTTCTTATAATCCTGGATGATGAAGTTATGCTGAAGATAGATAACTGTAAGCATGCTCAGCAGTAAAAATCTAGGTATAATTCCTATTGGACTCTTTATTACCGTAAATATCATAGGGAAGAAGTAAAATACCACTGGTATTACAGGAAATTCTGACATTATTTCAAACGCGAGATAGGGAACAAGCAGTACGAAACATCGTCCGCCGGTCTTGCAGAGCAGGATAGCTGCCATAACAGCCAGTCCCAGAAATATTAGTCTGATTTTATCCTTCACTACTTCTTTCAGGCATACTGCGCCTATAATAAACGAAACAAGCAGGAGTACCTGTAAAGATACTCCTGTTCCTGTTGCATCGTATATATCATCCACTCCCAGCTTTGCCATGATGCAGCATACACTGATTATTAACATCAGGACAATTCTCACAGCGGAAAAGTAGTTTTCCTTGAATTGACTTTTCATATTCTGATTTTATATTATTTCTTTTGATTTCTTAAAGTTGATAATTAAAGCTTCCCATATGTCATTCTGAGGGCTTTAGCCCTA
>JAILJR010000082.1 GCA_024694565.1 Butyrivibrio sp.
TCCCTGCAGTAGTTCAGATAGAAATTCATCTGGCCTATGTCCTCATGCTGGACCTCACCCTTCTTCAAATCAATCAGTATAAAGCACTTAAGGATCCTGTTGTATAAAACAAGATCTATTTTATATGCTCTGCCGCCAATATTTACCCGATATTGATTTCCAACATATGTAAATCCTTTTCCGAGTTCAAGAAAAAACAAACTCAAGTTTTTTATCAATGCTTCTTCCAGATCTCCCTCACTATATGTCTGCAGTTGTGGTAATCCCGTAAACTCAAACACAAAGGGTTCCTTTAGGATATCCTCCGGTTTCTCGATGATCTGTCCTTCCCGCGCCAGCTTCATAACGGATTCTTTATCTGCACTTAGAGCCAGACGCTGAAAGAGCATGCTGTTCCTTTGTCTTTTGAGCTCACGAACACCCCAATGCTCATTCTCAGTCTGTCTCTCATAGAATGATCTTTCCAAAGGGTCATCTATCTTCAGGAGTTCAACATAATGGCTCCATGTCAATTTTGCAGACACTGTCTGCAAAATCGGATACTCGATATACAGCTTTCTCATCTTATTAACATTGCTCATACCAAACCCTCTTCCGTATCGATCTGTAAGATCTCTTGATATTCTCTTTAGCAAAGTTGAACCATATTCCGCTTTCTCATTACCATTCTGCTCATACTCGACAATGTATTTGCCAATCTCCCAATAAGTACGGACTGTTTGTGTGCCAATGTACGAAGCCACTCTTTGCCTTCCTCTTGACAGAGCTTCTCCTACATTCTGAAGCAAGGATTCATACTCCGAATCGCTCTCTGCTGCCAGCATAAGATTCCTCATCTCATCTTTTGTTATTCCTTTTTTCATCGCTTTTCTCCTTCAAATCGGATCTTAATTTGCACTTACTTATAAAACAGGCAACAAAAAAGACGGAGAACCCTCCGTCTTGTAACCTGTGTGTAGATGGCTCGATTATATCGGTTTTTTCTGAAGTTTCAACCAGTTCTCTGTGAAGATTTGCTTGATTTTTCCGGATTCAGAATGATAAAATCCAGGCGTTGTGCAGCAAAAGGCGTAAGTCCAAACGGACTTATGCCTTTTCTTTTTTTGCACTTTCACACATAAAACGCTGCAACATTGTAAATTGAGTTGTGCGTTAAACAGAACAGGAGAAATCAATGTATAACATTTTTAAGAAACATAGAAGGTGGAAGCTGATATGTGCAATTCTGTCTCTCTCTCTTTTGACCGTCATGGCAGGTGCTGCCGTCGCCCCTGCACTCAGCCTCATCCAGGAGTATTTTGCGGAAACTGACAGAAGCCTTGTTCAAATGATAGTGAGTATGCCTGCATTGTTTATTGCAGGGACAAATCTGTTTCTTTTCAAGCCGCTTTGTAAGCGCTTCAGAGCCAGGACTCTTCTGATTTTCGGACTATTGCTTTACACAGTTTTCGGATGTCTCGCTGGTTTGTTCAGCAACATCCTGATGATACTGGTGTGCAGAGCCCTTGTCGGCGTCGGCGTCGGCATCATCATGCCGCTCTCGACAGGTCTTCTTTCATTCTATTTCACCAGAGACAAGCAGGGTCCCCTCATGGGTTACTCTTCTGCCCTTAACATGCTGGGTGGCGTTGTTGCAACTCTGATTGCCGGTGGTCTGGCAATGATCAGCTGGAGGCTCAGCTTTATGGTATATCTGCTTGGACTTATCAGCATCGTCCTCTGTGTCATCTGGATGCCGAACGACAAGATTTATGATAACAGCAGGAAAGCAACCTCAGCCGGCTCCATAAGACAATACGTGCCGTATATTCTTGTCATGTTTGTACTGAGTTTTACATTCTTTGTATATCCCGCAAGCTTTGCGCTGGAATGCAGCAGTTCCGGCGCGATCCCTCAGAACCTGATCGCACCTGTAATGGCTATGATGGATGTTTTCGGTTTTGCCGGAGGTCTGATATTCTCGAAAATCAGCAAAAGCATCAAAAAAGGTGCTCGTTTGATTGCACCTGTCTTATTCATTATATCCTACGTGTTCCTTGGACTAGCAGGAGGTGCTTCCGGCACTCTGATCGGATCAGCCTTTGTCGGTCTGGCAAACGGTATTGGAATGCCGTTCCTTATGACTTCCGCTTCCGCTAAAGCAGGAAGGAATGCCGCAACTACAGTAATGCCTCTTATATCAGCTTCACTGTATCTGGCTCAGTTTGCTACACCACTTATCCTTTCTGCAGCAGGACACTTCGCAGATGTCAGTTCATTCTTTATCGCATTATTCGCTTCTTTACTGCTTGCAGCGATATCTTTCACGATAAAAGAACAATAATATATATACCCTTAAATTC
>JAILJR010000107.1 GCA_024694565.1 Butyrivibrio sp.
TGAGCGCAGCGATATCTCTCTTTTGCCTCTTAAAAACAGGTCTTTCCTTTAAAAGCCTTCTGCAAAGAACCCTTTGCCACTACGTTTATTAAACTTATTATATATCGATCTCTCCCTGGCTACAATCTGAGGTTAAATGCGCTTGGGACTGATCATCCCAGGCGATATTTTTTTGGCTTGATTTGAATAAGTGAAATTTTATGAAGGGCGGAATCGTCTGCAATATTGACTCGGTAAAAGGATAGCTATATTATTATCTTAAAAGAGTTAGGCATGGCTAACCATTATGGTTCCAATTAAAGAGGAACACCTTGGTTTTTATTGTTGGAATTGAGGACGATCCATAAGTGTGATTGCTATGTGAAATATGGGGAGGATTAGAATATGTCATTTACAGATAATTTCGGTCATCCAAAAGGGCTGCTTGGTCGGCTTATGCTTGTGAGTATGGATAAAGAACATCTTCCTATGGCTGAGTGGGGTTTGGAACAATTTGAGATGTCAGATGAAGCAGATATTCTTGATATTGGCTGTGGTGGTGGATACAACATTAAAAGAATGCTGTCTCGTTGCAGGAAAGGAAGAATTGTGGGAATTGACATTTCTTCCGAAAGCGTAAAGAAAGCACGAGCTGTAAATAAAGGGGAAGAACGAGTAAAAATAATAAAGGGAAATGTGGAAAACATGCCATTTCATGAGGACAGGTTTGATTTGGTTACGGCTTTTGAAACAGTGTTTTTCTGGCCGGATACAGAAGAAAACTTCAAAGAGGTATACCGTATTGTTAAACCTGGCGGACGCTTTGTTGTCATAAACAACTACGGAGACCCCAAAATAGACTGGGAGAAGAAAGTTCCCTGCATGACAAGATATACGGCTGATCAGATTAAATCTTTTATGGAAAATGCTGGTTTTATAAAGGTGGGAATATCAAAGAAAGAGAATCTATTCTGTGTTGTTGGAAATGTGGAGAAATGAGCCCGGGAAGAAAGTGAAGGCAGAAAGTAAGTGGGCATAGGTTACTTTTAATGTAGAATTGATTACTGTCTTTCAGCAGAGAGGAATAAACAGATATGAAAGAACTTGGCGTATTTAATCAGTTAGCTCAGCTGGCATATATTCCGATTTATCACAAGTTGCTTAGCGGGGCCATAGAACTAGACCTTTTTTCACAGCTGAATACTCCGGTTACAGCTGAAGAACTGGCAGAGAAAAAAGGATGGAATTGCTCTAACACAGGCTATCTTCTCGGCGCTCTATATTCTCTGGGTTTCTTGAATGTAAAAAATTCAAAATATGTTAATACACCTGAGACATGTAAATATCTTTCCTCGGATTCACCATATTATGCAGGCGGATTTCTGATGACCTATATTCAAGAAGATTCGGCACCAATGAATGTGCCGAAACTTGTCCGGGAAGGCCCTGATCCGTCAGCGATGGATCAGATGAATCAGTCATTGGATTTTACACAATATGGAGAATCATTCAGGGCTGCTCAAAGAGGGTGCCGTCAGCAGGAAATCCTGAGCATTATTCGCAGCCTTTCGGAAAACAATCAGATCAAAAATCTGTTGGATATAGGATGTAATACGGGACTTCTGGGACTTGCTGTGGTTGGTGATAGTCAGGACAGACACGGAGTAATGTTCGATATGCCTCCATTGGTCCCTTTGATTCAGGAGTCTGCTGAACAGATGGGTCTTTCTGACAGGATTGAAGTGAAAGGCGGAAATTTCCTGACGGATGATATTGGTAAAGAATATGATCTTATCCTTGCTGTTTCAGTGATGCTGTTTGCGAAACAGAATATGTCTGAATTTTTGAAGAAGTTACATACTGCACTGGTTCCGGGAGGTGTAGTTGTTTGCGTTGGTGAAGGTATCTATCCAGATCTGTCTGCTCCATGGGATATGATAATGGGATACCTTCCGTATATGATGCAGGGAATGGATATGTCGGTTAAACATGGGGAAATCGAAGAAGCTGCAAAGTCTGCAGGATTTTCCAGGATAGAAACAAGGACAGAGATTCTTTGTTCCGGGACTCAGGATATTGTTATCATGAGAAAATAAAAGTGAGTCGTTGAAAAAGAGGATGGCAGGTAAGGTTTATAACTTATTTCTCTGAGGCGAAAAAGCCATGATCAGGAAAGGTTGATATTATGAAAAATGCAGATCAGCTTATGAAAAAGAAAGGTTTCCTGAAAGCGGAAATGGATAAGGTGATGTCAAAGGATCAAAGCGATGCTATGTGGAGGGCATCAACTGAGAGGCTGCAATCTATTTTGGCTCAATACAATGACTTGCCGGCTGGTGTTCAGTCGCATACGGACAGCATATTCCCGGCAGCAGCGGTATATATGACTGTGAAGGAAAAATATGGAGATAAGATCGCGTACAAGATCATTGAGGACGGCGCAGCGAATCTCTGTGCGTCCATTCAGCCAAAACTGGCTAAGATAATGAAAATTCCGGGTATGGCAAGTCTTTTTGTAAAAATGTGGGATCCCATGACAAAGAAAAAGTTTGGTCCATCCTGTGGTTTTCAGAATGTATTCTATCCCAAAAAGAAAGGTGAATATAAAATGGACGTCACAGCTTGTCCGTATTTCCGATATTTAACGGAACTGGGATGCCCGGAATTGACAAAAATATACTGCGACAATGATGAACGTGTTTATGGGAATCTGCCCGGCTTAAAGTTT
>JAILJR010000109.1 GCA_024694565.1 Butyrivibrio sp.
GATTCATCTGATTCCTCCAACGAGAAAGATGAGTCTGCCGGGGAGAAGTCCGAGGCTGCTGAAGAGAAAACCGAAGCTTCAAGTGAGCAGGACAAGGCTTCCGCTGAGGAAGATAAAGCTTGTGAGGAAAAGGCTGAAACAGCTGCAGATACTGCTAAAGATGCCGCCGCTGATGATAAAGCAAAAGATGCCGGTGCCGTTTCTACAGAAGAAGAATTCTTCGATGACGAGGATGAAGATTGATATTTCTTTTATTATTATGTACATCAAAAAGACCTCTGCATTATTTGCAGAGGTCTTTTTATGCTCTTATTCCTTATTATTGTTTCCATCCTCGAGTGCAGCCTTAAGCAGTCTTGCCCTGTCCTTGATGCGGGCGTTGGCGGAACGGGATGCAAGTATATCTCCGATCATCTTCTGTGCCACTTCCTTCTGCTCAGTCTCCACAGCAAGCGCAGCCAGCAGATAATCCAGAGTTGATGAATCCATTCCTGCTATAGGAAAAGCCTCAGACTGTTTTGCAAGCACAAAGCCATTGAATGCATTTGTCAAAAGCTCCTTCTCCTGTGAATCATTTTCAGCCTTCATTGACTCATATTTCGGATCATTGGGGTCAAGGCGCTGGGTTTCACCGCGGATCACCCATGCCGTCTTTAAACAGATATATGCCTTCTCGCTGTTTTTGGCCTTCTTGACGACTGCATTTGCAAGTGCGAGCTGATACAGCCTCTTGGCATAGGCGTAGCTGTATATATTGTCCCGGTTGGGTTCATGCCTGTAATTCATGCAGATCTTCATTTTAACGTCTTCGATCTGATACTTGTTAATATTGGGGAAGTACCGGCCAAGCGCCGCATATCCACAACAGGTGCAGGCAATCACGTCATATTTGTTCTGATCAAGCTCATCATAATCAGGGCGAAGATCAATGTCTACGTTCTTGATCTTAACCTTCCCTGTTCTGACAGTTTTTGCCTCAAATACCATGTCGCATACAGGACACTTTATCTTCTTGTCATAAAGATAATCCTCTTCATTTACAAGCTGGAGCCGCTTCTGAGGCGCCTCCTTCTTTTTCTCGACCTTCTTCTGTGCAGCAGGATCCTCAAACAGCGATTCGCCCTCAATGTTACCAAGTCCAAGTTTTTCCAGTCCGGATAAAAAGCCAGCCATTTCTATACCTCTCTGTATGTTTTATTAGCTGAATGGAGCATCACTCCAGTCAGTTATGTTTTGGTACCACAAAAGAACTCTTAAGTGAAACTATTCTGTTGAAAACAGGTTTTCCGGGTTTGGAATCCTTGCTGTCAACACAGAAGAAGCCATTCCGTACGAACTGGAATCTGTCGTATACCTTAGCATCTTTAAGCTGCGGCTCCATTTTTGCATTACTGATTATCCTTACGGAGTTGGGATTGAGGTTCAGTGATCCATCCTCGTTGTATACTCCCTTCTCCTCGTCGATGATATTCTCATAGAGCCTTACTTCAGCTTCTACTGCTTCTTTAGCCGATACCCAGTGGATTGTCCCCTTCACCTTGCGGGCATTAAATCCACTGCCTGACTTTGTCTCAGGGTCATAGGTACAGTGAACTGCAATAATATTGCCATTCTCATCCTTATCACAGCCTGTGCAGGTAACAAAGTAGGCATTCATAAGCCTTACCTCATTGCCTGGGAAAAGCCTGAAGTACTTCCTGGGAGGCTCCTCCATAAAATCATCACGTTCTATAAACAGTTCCTTTCCGAATGGTATCTGCCTTGTACCCATCTCCGGAACTTCCTTGTTGTTTTCTATCTCAAGGTATTCCGTCTCATTCTCAGGATAGTTATCAATAATGAGCTTAACAGGATCAAGGATTGCGAGCATCCTCTTTGCCTTGAGCTTAAGATCCTCTCTTATGCAGTACTCCAAACCGGCATACTCAGCAGTAGCCTGTGCCTTGCTGATACCGCACATATCAACAAACATCCTGACAGACTCAGGTGTAAATCCCCTTCTCCGAAGTGATGCAATAGTCACAAGCCTTGGATCATCCCAGCCGTCGACTATACCATCCTCAACAAGTCTCTTGATGTAACGCTTTCCTGTTACCACATTGTTGAGATACATCTTGGCAAACTCAATCTGCCTCGGCGGGTTCTTGTAACCGCACTCGTTCTTAACCCAGTCATAAAGCGGTCTGTGGTCCTCAAACTCAAGGGTACACAGAGAGTGTGTAATGCCCTCTATGGCGTCCTCTATCGGATGAGCAAAATCATACATCGGATAGATGCACCACTTGTCACCGCTCCTTGCATGTGACATATGAGCCACCCTGTAAATGATGGGGTCTCTCATATTGATATTGGGCGAAGCCATATCTATCTTAGCCCTGAGAGTCATTGCGCCGTCAGGGACACTTCCGCTTCTCATCTGTTCAAAGAGCTTTAAATTCTCCTCAACGCTTCTGTCCCTGTCCGGATCATTTTTACCGGGCTCAGTCAGAGTCCCTCTGTACTCTCTCATCTGGTCAGCTGTAAGGAAGGAAACGTAGGCCTTACCCTTCTTTATCAGTCCGACTGCATCCTGATACATCTCTTCAAAATAATCCGATGCATAGAACAGTCTGTCCTCATAATCAGCACCAAGCCACTTCACATCCTCGATTATGGCATCCATGAATTCGGATTTTTCTTTTGTAGGATTGGTATCGTCAAATCTAAGATTGAACTTGCCATTATACTCCTTCGCCATGCCATAATTGAGAAGTATGCTCTTTGCGTGGCCTATATGCAAAAAGCCGTTGGGCTCTGGCGGAAATCTGGTATGGACATGATCATAAACTCCATCAGCCAGATCCTTGTCAATTGCCCTCTCTATAAAATGTCTTCCCGAAGAGCTCTCCTCCTCAGGAGTATCACTGTTCTTAGTAATTACTTCCTCTGCCATTACCGAAAAAACCATCTTTCTATAATTTATCGTAAACATCCACTTAAAAGTATATCACACGTATATCACTTATACACGTATTTTTCCTCAAAAGCCGCTCTTTTCAAGGGCTTATCAAAGAAGAAGCCCTGCGTGTACTTGACCCCCATATTCCTCAGCATCTTATTCTGCTGCTCAGTCTCAACTCCCTCAACACATATCCTGGCTCCGATGGTCTTCCCGATATCTACCATCGACTTTACAAATGCCTGCGAATATCTGTCCTGTGTGAGATTGATAATAGCCTCCCTGTCAATCTTTATAATATCAAAGGGAAGGGCTTTTATACTTGAGAGCGCCGAGTATCCTGTTCCAAAGTTGTCAAGAGCCAGCCTTACGCCAAGCTTCTTGATATCCAGAATAGTATGTCTCGTCCTTGCAAGATCATTTATAGCAAGCCTCTCGGTTATTTCAAGGACCAGACGTGAAGGGTCGATATTGTTGTCCTCAATACATGACTTTATGAATGAAACTATGTCAGTCTGCATCAGCTGCACAACTGAGAGATTTACAGCCACGGCAAAATCACAGTAGCCGGCTTCATTCCATACCCTGCAGCACTCACAGGCTTTCCTGATAACGTGGTTTCCGATAGGCGTAATAAGCCCAAGGTATTCCGCAAGCGGAATAAACTCATCAGGATTTAAAAATCCCAGAGATTTGCTGTTCCACCTTACCAGTGCCTCTGCTCCGATATGCTTTCTCCTGTTGCCATCCTTGTCCTTTATTGAACCGCTCATTATCGGCTGGAAGTATACCTCAAATTCTTCCGCCTTCTTGCCTATGGCATCAAACATGTTCTTTTCAAGATCGAACCTTCTTACCGAGGACGAGTCAATGTTGTCAGAGTATTCGGCAATCCTGTTCTTCCCGGATTTCTTTGCCTCATACATTGCGACATCGGCTTTTCTTATGAGCTCTGACACCGTCTCCCCATGTTCGGGAAATCTGACTACACCCATACTCATTGTACAGTAGTAGTCGCTATCCTTGAGATACCAGGGAGTTGCAAAGGCATTCTTTATCTCCTCCAGAATCCTGTCCATCCTGACATAGGAGGTCGGAGGAACGATTATGACAAACTCATCGCCGCCCATGCGGTAGCATGAACCAGCTATTCCCTCTATCCTGCTGATAGCCTTTGAGATATCCTGAAGGAGCACATCTCCGTACTGATGTCCAAGGCTGTCGTTGATGTGTTTGAAATCATCAAGATCAAGGTACATAAGCGCACCCTTGGTTCCGTTTGACCTTGCTTCTTCCACATACTTCTGAAGGTCCTTCTCACAGCACATTCTGTTGTAAAGACCTGTCAGAAAGTCCGTATATGCCTGCTGCTCTATTCTTCTCTGATAGAGCTTCTTTTCGGTAACATCATAAATAGCACAGAGCGATACGTTACGCCCGTCCACCCACTTGACTCGTGTGTAATAAACGTCATACCACTTCTGTCTCTCCTTGTGATGGACCTCATAGTTCCCGCTCAGGCTCTTTTGAGGAATATTTGTCTCAAACAGCTCAGGGATCCTGTTCTCAGCAAGCTCTCTGCTGAAGTTCTTCTTAAAGCTCCTGTTTGCAAAAAGAAGCACACCTGTTGTGATATCCCTTACATATATGGCACTTCCCACATTATCCAGCACTGCCTCGAGTGAAGCAAAAGAACTGGCAAGGGAATTGTTCTGTATTTTTTTCGTGATAATGCTCTGAAGGATCCTTATTGCATCATTGATAAACTTTATGTCATCAATCGTCCAGATCCGTTTTTCTCTTTTTTCTGCAAAGCATGCATAGAATCTGGCGACACCGCCAACTATCACAGGCAGCGATACAAGTGCCTTAATCCCAAGATTTTCTATCTGTTCCCTCTCGCCGGCACCCAGCTGTGTGCCGGTGGAAACCACCACCGCTTTGGGATTGCCGATAAACCAGCAGGTCTCCAGGTCAGTGTCCCCTGAAAAAATCTTTGATGTACCCGGAAGCGTCCAGGAGACCACAAGATCCATGAGAGTATCATGATGTACACTGCAGATAAATCCGTTGCTTATCTGAAGATATGCACACACCCTGGTCACCACAGTCATCATGACTTCCTCGATGTCCTCATTACTTTCGAGGAGAGATACTATCTCCGTCATGGTCTCTGCCCTGTGGAAGGAGCTGGTCATCTCAAGCTCCTGCTGCCTTGATTCCCTGCTGCTTTCTATTGCCTCGGACCTTGACCTCTCGAGCATTATCAGGACCTTCAGTGTCTCTCTGAGAAGATCCATTGTCCTGTAAAACTTTTCTTCAGATATCTGATATTGGAAATTCTCTATAGCCGGAAGCTTATGAAATTCAGGATCACTCTCTGCATCTGTAATGATGCCGCACACGATCCATACCCCTGCAACCTTTTTCTCGTATCTGACCGAGCATGCAGCAAGACGAAGGTTGGGTACTTCTGTCATCTCCACTGCCTGATCCTCAAGATCACTTTCAGTGACCCGCTTGTAAATACTCTCTATACGGGCTTGAGTTACATATCTTTTTATTATTTCTATTTCATGTGAATTACCGGAAAAATTTGTATACTCCCTGCCGCTTCCGTCAAGGCAGCACAGATAGACCCCTGCCATCCTGCAGAAGTCATCCTGCCATTTTTTCATCTCTTCCCAGTTGATATTGTCAGTCAAAATTTCCCCCAGTCAGATCATGAGGCATAACAATCCATCATGACCTGTCGTCAACGCTGTAGTTAGGCGCTTCCTTAGTGATCTGTATGTCATGAGGATGTGATTCACGCAGGGCAGCTGAAGTCATCTTGATGAATCTTCCGTTCTCCTTGAGTTCTTCGATAGTCTGGCATCCGCAGTATCCCATACCTGAGCGCAGTCCGCCCATCAGCTGGAACACTGTATCCTCAACAGTTCCCTTATAAGCGACACGTCCCTCTACTCCCTCAGGAACAAGCTTCTTGGCATCCTCCTGGAAGTAGCGATCCTTTGAGCCGTTCTCCATGGCAGAGATTGAGCCCATGCCACGGTATACTTTATATTTACGCCCCTGGAAGAGCTCAAATTCTCCCGGAGCCTCATCGCAGCCTGCAAACATCGATCCCATCATTACCATGTTTGCGCCTGCGGCAATTGCCTTTGTTATGTCTCCCGAATACTTGATTCCGCCATCTGCAATGATCGGAACACCGTAAAACTTTGCCATCTCATAGCAGTCCATAACTGCTGTGATCTGCGGCACACCTATACCTGCAACCACACGCGTAGTACATATGGAGCCGGGCCCTATTCCTACCTTTACAGCATCAGCACCGGCTTCAATCAGATCCTTGGTTGCAGCTGCAGTTGCACAGTTGCCGGCGATCACCTGAAGATCCGGGAATTTCTCCTTTATCATTCTGAGACATCTGAGGACATTTTCAGAGTGTCCATGTGCTGAATCAAGAACGATCACGTCGACCTTTGCATCAACAAGGGCAGCAACCCTGTCAAGGCAGTTTGCCGAAATTCCTACACCGGCTCCGCAAAGAAGCCTGCCATGGTCATCCTTGGCAGCGAGCGGATACTTGATCGTCTTCTCAATATCCTTGATTGTAATAAGTCCGACAAGATTGTAATCCTTGTCTACTATCGGAAGCTTTTCCTTTTTGGACTTGGCAAGTATGCTCTTTGCCTCCTCCAGTGTGATCCCTTCCCTGGCGGTGATGAGGTTCTCACTGGTCATTACTTCCTTTATCTTCTGCGAAAAATCCTTCTCAAACTTGAGATCACGGTTTGTGATGATACCGACAAGCTTCCTGCCCTCGGTAATCGGAACTCCTGAGATCCTGAACTTTGCCATCAGTGAGTCTGCATCTGCAAGGGTGTGTTCAGGAGAAAGAGAAAACGGATCGGTAATAACACCGTTCTCTGACCTCTTTACCTTATCTACCTCCTCAGCCTGAGCCTCTATCGACATATTTTTGTGAATGATGCCGATTCCACCCTGCCTTGCCATGGCTATAGCCATCCTGTGCTCTGTTACAGTATCCATTCCGGCGCTCATCATGGGAATATTGAGCTTCAATTTCCTTGTAAGATAGGTGCTGACGTCAACCTGATTTGGTATGACCTGTGAATATGCCGGTACCAGTAATACATCATCAAAAGTAATTCCTTCGCCAATTATCTGTCCCATTTAACTAATCTCCCTTCATAATTAACTTAACACCGCCCGGAACCGGGCAAAAGCAGATATGCATTTTGATTATCCATTGCCCGATCGTACTGCAAAAAATCAGTTACATAGTTAACAACAATCAATCCGTGAATACTTTCCTTGGAGCCACACTCTTAACTGCTGCGACAAACTCAGCACTTGGCTCAAAGATGACTCTTTCTTTTCCGTCATATATAAATGTGTAGGTCGGATCAGGCTGTCTCTCCGGCTCCCTTGCCGAGTAATCGATGGTCTTAAGTGTCTTGTTCCTATACTCATCCAAATGATGAGAACGGGACGGCGCCATTGCATCGATATGCGCTACATCATATTTGCCCACATTCTTGCGTTTCTGCTTGTTGAGTATCTTGTCCACTGTGATCTCGCGCTCGCAGTACTGGTACTCAAACTCAATATTCGAATTCAGGGAAAGAAAATAATATCCGGCTCCCGCTGCAACACAGAGAATAAGTCCAAAACCACCAAGAACGGTGAGGATCGAAGATAAAAAGAATAATACTGCCAGTACGAGGCAGAGATAACTAAGGCCTTTCACCACCGGAGAGCCTTTGCTCTCAACAAGACATTCAACATAACTGTTATCAAGACCCATGTAAGTTCCCCTCCTATTGTTCCTTGTGCACACCAAAAAGGCTGCACATTAACATTTTTAACGACTATGTTATCTTACTTTACCTTATCTTTCAAGGTATTTTTGTCACTTGACACACCTGATACTTTTTTTTACCATTTAAAATGGCTAAAAAGTCTAATAACATTATATATGCTTTAATACAAAATTTGTACAAAAAAAGAGGTAAATATGCATGTCTGTCAATGAAGAAATAAGGGAACAGCAAAAAAAACTTAAAGATATGACCCTGAAGGCCAGAATTGCCTATTTCTGGGAGTACTACAAGATCCACACCATCATCGCCGTCGCCGCCATTATTTTTATTGTGACCATCGTTAGAGACATCGCCAACAACAAGCCCTACGCTCTCTATGCAATGTTCATCAACGTCGAGGCAACCGATTCCCAGTATGCACTTCAGGACGGTTTCGCAGAATTTGCGGGAATTGATACAGCCGGGGAAGCTGTCCTCGTAGACACCAATGCGAACTTTCTCTCATCAACAACCGACTCCTCCGCCGTTGCAACAAGTGAAAAGGCAATGGCAGTCATCTCAGCAAAGACTCTGGATGTTATGCTTGCTGACGAGAACTCCTTCGCCCACTTTGCCGGACAGGAGACCTTCATGCCTCTGACAGAGTACTTTTCGCAGGACGAATTAAAAGAGCTCTCAGGCAGAATTTTTTACATGGACCAGTCTCTCATCGACTATCTCATGTCAGATCAGTATACTGACTATATCCTCACCAACAAGTACGATGAGTCCAATAAATATGCAAAGCTGGCAGCCGAATATCAGGAGACCTTCGTCTTTCCTATAATGGATTACGAAGATATGGAGAATCCGGTTCCCGTTGGAATAATCCTGGAGAACTCCGCCCCTCTGACAGATACAGGTGCCTATGTCACCAAGACTCCTATTGCAGGCATCGTCACAAACACACAGCACAAGGACAACGCCAAAAAGTTTATTCAGTACCTGATGCAATAAAACGAAAGGGGCAGTTTGATTGACCGGCAAAGGCTCACCGGCTCCGGCTGTGCGGGATTTTACCGGTCAACTGAATTGTATTGCAGAAATTACTGTAAACCAAAAAGAATGGATACTGCATTTTATAAAAAATACAGCATCCATTCTTTTTTGTTTAAAAGAGTTCTGCAGAATACGTTCTCTTCGTTCCTCAGACCTGGGTTGTAACGAAGATGTCATAGATTGCAGCTATTGCCTTTTCAAAATCGCGGGTTTCCACACCGATTATTATGTTCAGCTCTGAGGAGCCCTGGTCTATCATTCTGACATTGACACTTGCATGTGCAAGAGCTGAGAAAATCCTTCCTGCAGTTCCTCTTGTTGCCCTCATTCCACGTCCGACAACTGCGACGAGTGCAAGATCCGACTCGATCTCGAGCATGTCGGGATGGGCAAGTCTGTGTATCTCAGATACTACTGCCTGTTCCTTATCTATAAATTCATCCTGCTGAACAAAAACCGTCATGGTGTCGATACCGGACGGAACATGCTCTATAGAAATGTTCTGATCCTCAAATGCCTGAAGGACTCTTCTCACAAACCCGACCTCAGAGTTCATCTGGTCCTTTACGACATTGACGCAGCAGAATCCCTTTTTACCGGCGATACCTGTGATCACGTACTTGGACTTCTTGGCTGTTGATTCAACAATCCATGTACCGGGATCCTCAGGCTTATTGGTATTTCTTATATTGATCGGAATGCCCTCTTTCCTCACAGGGAAAATGGCGTCCTCATGAAGTACAGAGGCCCCCATGTAGGCAAGCTCACGAAGCTCTGTATAAGTAATAGTCTCAATGTACGGAGGCTTGTCTATGATCCTGGGATCAGCAACGAGGAAGCCCGAAACATCCGTCCAGTTCTCATATACGTCGGCTCTGATGGCTCTTGAAACAATCGAGCCTGTAATATCGGATCCGCCTCTTGAAAAAGTCTTTATCTTCCCATCCGCATAGGCTCCGTAAAAGCCGGGAACAACTGCCTTTGGAGTCTTCTCAAGCTTTTTGGTCATAAGCCTGTTGGTGGTCTCGCTGTCAAAATCACCATTATTGTCAAACCTGACAACTGTTGCAGAATCTATGAATTCATAGCCAAGGTAGTTTGCCATTATGATACCGTTTAAGTATTCTCCACGGCTTGCGGCGTAATCCGGCCCTGCCTTTTCCCTGAAGTTCTTTTCAATGGTCTCGAACTCCTTTGACAGATCAAGTCCAAGCCCGAGTCCTTCAATGATCTCATTATATCTGGCCTTAATATCGTTTATCTGCTTCCCGAAGTCCTTACCCTCTTTAGCAAGCTCATAGGTCTTGTAAAGCATATCAGTGACCTTTGTATCCTTGGAGTGTCTCTTCCCGGGTGCTGAGGGAACAACATACACCCTATCCGGATCTGCCTTGATTATCTCACCGACCTTCCGAAACTGCTCGGCACTGGCCAGTGAACTTCCGCCAAATTTTACTACCTTTTTCATCTCTTCCTCGTCCTTTATAAATAGATTTTTCTTTTAGGAAATATTCCTTAAAACAATCGAAGATATCCCTTGACACTGTCAAGCTTCCACAGCTTCTCCTCAAAATCCTTCTCGGATATATCACTTGTCAGGAACGCAAACTCACCATGGACATTCGTGCCCTTAATCTCTTCGACCGTATGGCCAAAAATCTCAAGTGCCTGATTTTTGTCATTCTCAGGAACTCTTACAAAGAACTGACGCACAACGTTGTCCTTAGGCGCAAGATGCGCTTTCTCAGCCTTCATATTGACGTT
This sequence comes from Butyrivibrio sp., assembly GCA_024694565.1. Lineage (GTDB taxonomy): Bacteria > Bacillota > Clostridia > Lachnospirales > Lachnospiraceae > Butyrivibrio. The sequence goes on from JAILJR010000109.1 coordinate 10,594, forward strand.
GATATGGCCATCGCCATGCTTTACTATCTCGATAACATCAGCAACTACTGCACTTGCTGTGGCATTTTTGCCGGCTCCCTTACCATAGAACATTACGTCGCCAAGCATATTTCCGTGTACATTAATGGCGTTAAAGACGCCGTTCACATTGGCAAGAGGGTTCTCATACGGGATAAGGAAGGGTGCAACCATGCTGACAACACCGCTCTCATTCTTCCTGAACATTGCAAGGAGCTTTATGGCCATACCAAGGCTTTTTGCGTAATCAAAATCCTCTATACTTATCCTGGATATGCCCTCTGTGTATATCTCCTCATAATCCGCATGCTTTCCGCTTAATATGCTGCATAGTATTGCTATCTTGCGGCAGGCATCATAGCCTTCAACATCGGCTTCCGGGTTCTTCTCTGCGTATCCCTTGTCCTGAGCTGCCTTAAGGACAGTCGCAAAGCCCACGCCCTCCCTGTCCATCTTGGTCAGGATATAATTTGTCGTTCCGTTCAGTATACCGGTAACAGAATCTATCTTTTCATGCCTCATTGAATCATTGAGGGTTCGAAGCAGTGGGATACCGCCTCCGACGCTGGCCTCAAACAGATAACTCTTCCCATTCTTTGCCGCAAGCTCCACCAGCTCAGGGCCGTGTGCCGCTACAAGCTCCTTATTCGAGGTACACACATTCTTGCCCTTCTCCAGAGCGCTCTTTGCAAAAGAAAATGCCGGCTCGATTCCGCCCATGGTCTCACATATCACATCAATCTCGGGATCATCAAGGATAATATTGATATCGTGGACAATCTGCTTCTCATGCTTGTCTCCCGGAAATTCCCTGATGTCCAGAATGTATTTTAGTTCAATCGCTTCTCCGGCACTGTCCTTTACTTCTGCTGCATTTATGTCGAGAACGTCAGCAACTCCGCTTCCTACTGTGCCATATCCCAATATTGCTACTTTTGCCATATCTGCCTCCTATGGTTATAGATGTCATAAATTTAGCACACTAAAGTCATAGAGGCAAGGGGAAATTTCATTTTAGAATGGGGCAAATAAAACGATCAGTTACAGTTCATAGGTCAGAAAGCCTGAACAGGCCGGCCGCCTGACCTCTGAATGGCAACAAAAAAGCTTACATTCCGCATGCTGTTCAGAATGTAAGCCGTCCTGATTGTGTCTCAATTTATGCTTTTAAACAGTTCAGAGTTTAGTTACTCCTGTCAATATCTCGTCTGTGCTGTCCTTGAAATAGTTAGCAGTAGTTATGTTCATGTTGTAGCCGTCTTTCAGGAAAACTACTACCTGCTCGTAGAATTTATAGCCGTCGTAGGTGGCTTCCACTACTATCTCATAATGCTCTTCACCGGCGATGTCCCTTGTCTTTGCTTCTATACTGTCAACCTTATAGCCGTTTTCTGTAAAAAAGGCCTTTAACTCATCTCTTGAAGCCTCTGCTACATCTTTTTCCGTAATGGCAGAATCTCCGACGTTCGACAGGGTAATATTTATTGTGTTATATTCAGTCTCATCATTTGCATATGCATATATGATGACTGATCCGTTCTCTATACTCCTGGCTGCTGCCACATGATTTTTCAACAGCTCCGTGGTCTGCCCGGAAATCTGGGCAAGAGTCTCGTCGTCAACAAATGAGTACCCGTCGGGGAGCGTAAAGCGGATGCCGAAGAATTCATTTTCATATACATTGCCGCTCTTTTTGCCCACGTCAAATTCAGCTGCCTCTGCAAAGCCTGCAGG
>JAILJR010000212.1 GCA_024694565.1 Butyrivibrio sp.
AGCGAAAGGATAACGCGGGTGACCTATGGGATTGATAGCTTTTTCTGGAAAAGAAATCGAATCATGTTTTTATCCTCAACAGAAAACAGCAATATATTGAGTTTTTATAGAAGCCATCGCAATATGCAGTTGGTATTTTTATGGGACTGATTATTTTCTACAATTTGCTTATAGGAAACAGAGAAACGATTTAAAAGAGTACCGGGATATTGTAAAAGAAGCTGTTTGCTGAAGGGAGCGGTGATCGTATGGGAAAAATATTGGGACTTATATTAATGGGGCTGCCGACAATGGCTCTGATAGTGATGATGTTTCTTATGCCAATCATAGAGAGATGATGTGTGATGATGAGATTTTTGTACTGGTTAAGTAAATGCATCAGGGGTAAAAACAAGTTCTGCAGGCATTTCTGCGCGACATGCGAGTATTACGAGATGTGCAAGAGGGATGGAGTAATGGATTAAGGCCTGGGTGGAAAAGGAATTGTTGGGGGAAGTAACTGTTGTAGCACTTGGAAAGGACAGATGAATTATGAAAAGGATGGCGACAACATTATCAACAATCATTATGGCGGGAATAGTCTTTGGAACATCAAGTATTTCTGTACATGCCTTTGACTTGCAGGAGCATTATGAAAAAATGAAGGCCAAGAGAGAGCAGCAGGAAAAGGAGTCTACAGAGAAGTGGCTGGATGAGCTTGAGGCAGATGGAAACCTTACTCCGGAGGCAATAGAGGCTGCAGGTAAATATGGAGAGGGAAGAGTTCCTAAGCATAAGTCCACAAGCGGAAGCAGTTCTGGCAGCTACAAGGCTGGAGGTAGTACGACTTTCGGAAAAGGCTGGGTATATTCGGCGGATGAATTGCACGTAATTGGTCTACCGGAAGGCGCAAATGGATATACAAAGCCAGGCTACTATGGAGATGTAGATGGGACCTACTCATCAGGATACTCAGGATCCGGAAAAGGCTGGGTATATTCCGCTGATGAGCTTCATGTGATAGGACTTCCGGAGGGAGAGGATGGTTACACACTTCCTGGATGGTATGGGGATATAGATTAACAACTTTATTGGGGCGGGGGATGATCATATATCATTTCCCGTCTTCATCAGCAAGTTTTAATTCTTGCTGATGAAGATTCAGTGTTTTTATAAGTGATACCGACCGACATTTCAGAACACTTCCTGGAGCTTAGAATAAAGGATTTTCCCTCCTTCATTCACCGGAAAATTCGCTATTGTCTTAATCTTGAACTTATCGTAAAGAAACATAAGATTTTCGTGAATAAAGTTTTTTATCAATTCCTCATCTTTTTCATCTGTCACAAAAACAGTGAGATTGTCGTCTATTCCTACGCTTACACTGCAAATTCCAAGTTCTCTGATGATCATCTCATCGATCTCATCCAGACTTATTCTGTGGCCTGCTATCTTGATAAAGCGTTTCAGTCTGCCGGATATAGTCAGATAGCCGTCATCATAAAAGCGGGCAATATCGCCGGTTCTAAGGACACTGTTCCATTCATCCGCAAGCTGCAGATCCTCCCCCTTCTGTGCATATCTCATCGCCACGTTAGGACCGGAATATACAAGCTCGCCATCTGTATTAGCGCCGGTTACAGGATAACCTGCATCGTCTATGAGACTTATCTTTCCTCCCGGAACGACCAATCCAACTGAGCCGGGTTTTCTGATTCCATCCTCAGGCGGCAGGTAGGTAATCTCCGCGGTTGCTTCGCTCTGACCGTACATGATGACAAAGCGTTTCCCGTATTTTTCGGCATACTGAGCGTAGTATTCCTGCAGTGCCGTGCTCAGCTTTCCTCCAGCCTGACTCATCGTCTTTAGATCAGGAAAGTCCTCCTCAAAGATTCCAATATGATGGAGCATGTCATAGGTAGTTGGAACTGCGTGGAAACACGTAACCTTCTCAGCTTCAAACAGATCCCAGAATTCGTCATCCATAGCTCCGCTCTTCGTCACAATCATAGCTGCACCTTTAAGAAGGTTTGCATGAAGGATAGACAGACCATAGGTATATTGCAGGGATAGAGACGTGATTATTCGGTCAGAAGCACTGATCTTAAGTATATCAGCAATTGCCGACGCGTTGAATCGAAGATTATCCCAGCTTTGCCGCACCAGCTTAGCCGATCCGGTGGATCCGGAGGTTGTGATCAAAAGACCAAGTTCCGGGTTGATTGGGAAGCACTCCGGATAGTTCGTCTTCAGAAGTACATAGTCGCGAACCTCGCATATTTCCCTAAGCGCCTTATAATCACTGCGGATTTCCTGTGGTATAAAGAGAAGTCTTGGCCGGTAGATGTTCATAAGTTCCCGGCGCATTCTCAATGAAAGCTTTTCAGAGGCCGGGAGCATTGGAAATCCCATGTTGATGAGGGCAGCATATCCGGACAACGCTCCAAGTGTATTGCTGCATACAAACATCGTAAGCGGCTTATTTCCATCACTAATACATCCGTTTTTTTCAATAGCCTGTTCCAGCTCATCGCCAAGAGTAACCAGATCTTGATATTTAACCGTCACACCGCTGTCAGAGATCAGCGTTACGTTTTCTGCAAATCTTTCAAAATCCCAAAGTATTCCAATAACAGCTCCCTTCATTCAGCTTCGTTGGCCTCATCGAGCTTCTTTTTAACAAGTTCCAGCCCTGCGCTGAAGGACTTAATCTTCATTGTCTCCCTTCCCTTAAAAGAGATGTGGAATGTTTCTTCAAGTTTGCAGATAAGCTCCATCTGCCGTATGGAATCCCATCCGTAATCATGAAACCTGAACGTGACGGGATTATATTCGAAGTCCTTGAAGCATGAGGAAAATGCCTCCCAATACAGCTCTGCAATGTGTCCATCACTTAGTTCTTCTTCCTCATACAGATCATCTCCCGCATGTTTTTCCTCTGCCGCGCCCTCTGCCAGCTGCCTGCTCGGTGAATACAAAAGCCCCTGCGTTCCCTCATTTGTTATTCTGGCCGGATTACCCATGACAGTAGTGTTGTCCTCTACATCATCAAACACCACGCTTCCAATGGCTACAACACTGAAATTCCCTACACGGATGCGATCCTTCAGCATTGCCCCGCTCCCAATAAACGCATTTTCTCCGATAATCGTATGTCCACCGATAAAAGCGTTGACTCCAACCCGGGTATGATCCAGGATTTGCGAGTCATGTCCTATCGCAGCGCCCCTCGCCGCATAGAAATTTTTTCCAATCCGGGCCAATGATCCAATAAAGACGGAAGGCCCCACCACTGCACCTTTTCCCACCTCAGCATCTGGACTGATATTTGCTGATGGATGGATAAGACGCGCTCCGTGATATCCCGCCTCAGTCATCCGGTCAAAAGGCGCCTTCCGGAATTTCGGCTCACCGATCGTAATTACAAAAAATGTGTCCTCGGTGCTGTACTGCTTGCGAAAGGTCTGGAATCCAATTAACGGGCATCCAAGCAGATTGCTCTCAGCAGAATGGTCATCGATAAAAACCATTTCTGACCATTGCCCGGTAACATCAGCAACATATTTAAATTCCCTTCCAAGTGCACCTGCTCCGTATAACGCAAGTATCATGTTTCCCTCCTCTTAAATACCGTATTGATCATTAAAAAACCTGTGTCGGACTACCGTATTATTCAAGTACACCCAAAACCTTCTCTATCTCTTTTCTGACAATCTCAAGCTGCCCGGTCTCTTTATCCGTCCAGATCTGTTTTCCATTCTCATCAGTTGTTGCAAGCAGAGCCAAAAGATATCCATCCTCCCTCACAGTTTTTTTGCTGATATCAAATACAAGCTCAAAAGCCATGCAGCAATGTGATATACGGCCTTCAAAATGAGAGTGACGTATCTGTCTCGGTATGCAGCGGTGCTTATAGACATAGTCCATAACCTCCGGGCTGGCTTCCCCGGTTTCCCGGAAGCTTCCCTTGCTGCTACCCACGCGATCCTCAAAAGGTATTTCTGCAATTACGCGAAAAATATCAGTCTTGTCCGCATCGCGGAGAATCTCAGCAAAGCAACGTGTCCTTTCATCAAGTGTGTCCGAAAGGGCAAGTTTATTGTGCTCTCTGATGGCTGTTTCAGCAATTTCCCGCCAATCTTCCGGCAGACCCTCATTGGGAAACGATTCAATAAGTCCATCAACGAACAGAATATTACCGCTTAGCTGCGCGTGGTCAACGGACTGGGAATCAACAAACGTGCCGAAGCGCCGGACCTGTTCAAAGCGTCCAATATCATGAAGAAGTCCCAAAAACCAGGCTAAATCAATATCGGGAGCACTCATCCCCAGCGCCCCGGCATACCGCTCTGCCAGCTGTGCAACACGGAATGTGTGTTTAATCTTGTGTAAAATCAATGTGTTCCCGGTATCATATCTATCCGCGTAACTTGTAAAGACTGTCTTTGCCTGTATCTGGTCAAACATACCTAAATCTCCTTTTTTTACCTGTTTATTTCTTTATATTATGACGATTGGAAAGATTGTCATGATCCAGCCAACACATATGACACAGCTCAAAACGGCAAAAAGCCAGCCGCCCCGGACAAGATCCTTCTGAGAGTATCCTCCGCCCTCCATCATAGCCGGCACCGCTGCAGTTGGCATCGGGGTCATAAATGCGGTAAGCGCACCAGCTTCGATCAGGATCAAAAGTCCTCGTGGATCCGCATTTATCTTATTACATGTAGCAATGGCGATGGGATAGAGAATGAGCATAGTTCCGCGGTTGGACATGAACTGGGCAAGAACAAATGTAAGAAGAAAAAATGCCAGCCCTATAACATAGCTGTTCTTTGAGATTACATTAAATCCGGCAATAACTTCTCCGATCAGCTCACCCGCCCCGGTTGCAGAAAGCGCTCCCGCCATGGCAAGCGTACCGACGATCAGAAGCAGCATACTAAGCGGAACAGACCGGACAGCCTCTGAAGGGGTAAGAACCTTAAAGATCAACATGCACACCGCTCCTGTCAGGCAGATCTGCCATACTGCAAGTAATGTCAGGACATATGCCTGCAGCATGAGCCCCAGCGCGGTAGCAAAAAACACCGCAATTCCTGCTATCTCTGAAAGTACTGATAACGACTGCTTCTTGCCGTCATTACCTGCCATGTTTCTTTTAAAGTTATCCGCTTTTCCAATCTGTCTGTCATCGCAAAAACGCGGCATGACAAAGGCACAGTACAAAACCGTAAAAACAAGCATAGGTAACCGTCCCTTCATAGGATCAAAGAATCCCATGACAGGTACAGCCATGGAGTAGCCGTCTAAATGATCAAAAAAGCTGTAATATAACTGTTAAACTCAGCCGCCTGAGTTGCGCCGTTGCCTATTGGCAGCGTGCAGCAAGTCGCAATGGCAACAGCACCGAGAGGCAGTGCGATCTTCGATCTGGAAATCCCCATGGAATCCGCAAAAGAAAAGCAGAATGGAGCCACAATTTCAAACACAATAACAGGACTCTGTACCATCTGAGCAAGAAGCATGGTAACAATACAATAAAGAAGAAATACTGTGGAGAGTTTTCCTTGTGCCAGGCGTGAAATAGCCCCGGCAAGTCCCGAACAAAACCGGGTTTTGCTAAATCCCGCGGCCACCACGCTCATAGCCCCGACCATAATGACCGTATTGTTTGAAAAATAACTGAGCGCATCTTCTGCAGGAAGGCATCCAAAAAAAGTAAGCACTGCTACGGATGCCATGGCAACCGTTGCCAGGCTCCATGCACCACTCATATAGAGAACACAGGTCAGCAGAAAAATGGTTATACAGATTATCAACTGTGCCGACATATAAACACTTTCCCTTCTTTCAGTAAAGAAAATGAATTGCACACTTTTATTTTACATTATTCTTCTATCCAAAGCATTTTATAATTTTCCGCCTCGGGATATGTAACAGAGGTCCTTTTTCTTTTCTGTTGTTCCCGATTACGATATGGTACTTCTCGCCTTATCTTATGGGAGTTTTGAAAGAACATCACAGAAGTGGTGTTGGCCGGCAACTGGTAGAAAGGGTAAAAGAAACTGCCAGATTGCAGGGATATAAGTTCATGCAGGTCAAGACTGTGAAGATGGGCGTGTATGAGGATTATGACAGGACAAATCTGTTTGTTTTATTAATAGGGGATGAGTTGAATGTTCGAATTTAATGTTCCCTAATAAGCTTGAAATGACTTTTCCTATACTCAATCAGCCCTTCATCCTTCATGTGAGAAAGCTCTTTGGACAGGTTGGTTCTTTCAAGGTTCAGATAATCTGCAAGCTGTTGTCTGTTGAAAGGAATATCAAATTCCTTTGAGCCCGTTTGAAGTGCGATTGCATTGAGATACGACAAAAGGCGTCCACGGCAGCTCTTTGGAGAGGTATGAAAGCTTCGACCGGAGAGAACAAGATTTTTCTGAGATGAGATAATAAGTATGTTTTTAAGGAGTTTTTCCTTCCAGGGCGAGCTTTTTTTGCAGTCATCAAGGAGGGTTCTTATATTGCAAAAGAGAATACGGCAGTCCTCATTTGCTCTGACATCCACGAGAAGGACCTCACCAAGAAGAGCGTAGGTTTCAGCAAAGTATTGGCTTTTTCCTACATGGCTTAAAACAGTACGATTGCCCCATACATCGTTACTTTCAATGGTAACACTGCCTGAGAGGACCATGCCTATCTTATCGGTCGTATCTCCGGCGTGGAGAATCAGATCTTCTTTTCGATATTTCTTTTCCTTGGCATCCAATGAATCAAGGCATAACGACAGTTCTTTTGCCGTCAATCCCTGGAATAGTCTGCTTTTTTCCAATACATCTATATCCATTATTTATCCTCATATAATGAATCGCCCGACAAAAGCTCACCAGTCCGGCCCCGACTGTGCATATTGTACAATCACTTCGGGCAACTCATAATTATTTCGAGTCTGACTATGAATAATTATCAAAATGTGGTTTAAACAACATACATATTATTAACAGTATATTATACTGACACCATCAGAACAAGAAAAAGCTGAGAACAGAGAGGTTTAAAAAATGGTAAGAAAGATAATAAAGATTGATGAAGAAAAGTGTAACGGTTGTGGCATCTGTGCAAATGCATGTCATGAAGGGGCTATAGATATTGTGGATGGAAAGGCAAAGCTGGTAAGGGAGAACTTCTGCGATGGATTTGGAGACTGCCTGCCGGGATGTCCAATGGGAGCAATCTCTTTTGAAGAGAGGGAATCGCCTGCCTATGATGAAGCAACAGTAAAAGCTGCGCAGGAGAAGAAAGAAATGGTAAGTGATGTGCACCGGTGCGAGAACAAAATGATGAAAGAAATGGAGCAGCACGCTGCGGGACACGGATGCCCGGGGTCAAGATTTATGACACTTAAGAGTAGCGTACAGGAGGACAATGCTCCCGGACAGGATATGATATCAAGAATGAGCTCGCATCCCTCAAGACTGATGCAGTGGCCATGTCAGATAAAACTCCTGCCGACACGGGCGGATTTTTATAATGGAGCAAAGCTCCTTATAGCAGCCGATTGTACAGCATATGCCTATGCAAACATGCATGAAGAGTTCATGAAGGGCAAGGTTACAATGATAGGATGTCCCAAACTTGATGAGGGTGACTATACAGAAAAGCTTACGGATATCATTACAAACAATGATATCGCTAGCGTGACCATAGTAAGGATGGAGGTTCCCTGCTGCGGAGGACTACAGAGAGCAGCAGAGAATGCAATAAAAAACAGCGGTAAGTTCCTTCCTTGGCAGGTAGTGACGATTTCAAGGAATGGTGAGGTTCTTGATTAAGTTTCTCATTAAGCATATCTTTCAAGGGCTTTTGATGGATGAAGGATTATAATGAAATGTGTAATAAGCACAGATAAGGAGGCGTATCATGGTATTGAACGATAGAAAAGTAGCAGTAGTAGGTTGTGGATTTGTTGGTTCAGCATCAGCTTTTGCTCTTATGGAGAGCGGACTCTTTTCTGAGATGGTGCTGATAGATGTGAATAGACAGAAAGCTGAGGGAGAAGCTCTTGATATCAGTCATGGACTTCCTTTTGCAAAGCCAATGCAGATATATGCCGGCGATTACAAGGATGCAGGGGATGCAGCAGTTGTGGTGGTTACGGCGGGTGCAGGACAAAAGCCTGGTGAGACAAGACTGGATCTGGTAAAAAAGAACGTAGGCATCTTTAAGTCAATCATTCCGGAGATTGCAAAGTACAACAAAGAAAGAATATTATTGATAGTGGCGAATCCTGTTGATGTTCTTACATATGCTGCAGCAAAATTCAGCGGATTTCCTGAGAACAGAGTGTTTGGCTCCGGAACTGTACTTGATACAGCAAGATTCAAATATCTACTTGGCGAGCATCTCAGTGTAGACAGCCGTTCAGTTCATGCATTCATTATAGGTGAGCATGGCGACAGCGAGATTGCAGCCTGGAGCAGTGCTAATGTTTCGGGAATCCCAATCCATGATTTCTGCGAGATGAGAGGACACTTTGAACATGAAAAAGCAATGAAAGAGATTGCTGAAAATGTTAAAAACAGTGCCTATGAGATTATCGAGAAGAAAGGCGCTACCTATTATGGAATTGCCATGAGTGTAAGGCGTATCTGTGAGGCTATTATTCGCGATGAAAAATCTGTTCTTCCGGTTTCCAGCATCCAACATAGCGAGAATGGTATCGATGGTGTTGCACTCAGTATGCCGGCTATTGTTGGAAGAAATGGAGTAGAGGGAGCTGTTCCGATCAGACTCAGTGATCAGGAAAAAGATGCGCTCCTGACGTCGGCAGAAACTCTGAAATCTGTTATTGATGAATCGCTTTGAGCACTGGTGAGAGTTAAATAAGAAGTTGAGCAAAGAACTTTGGTGCGAAGAGATTATTGTTGAGGTGGGATAAGGAAAATGTCTGAAAATATAGTGCTTGCTTCAGATGGTGATAGAGAGCAGATAATGAAGTTATATAAAGAGCAGATCGGAAGAGAGTTTTGTGCATGGGATGAGGACTATCCTTCTGCAGAAACTATAGATTTTGATCTTTCGCGGGATGCTTTGTTTGTCATGAAAGAAAATGATGAAGTCATAGCAGCAATTTCTATAGAAATAGATGAAGACGTAGATGGGCTCGAATGCTGGGACAGAAAACTATTTCCAGGCGGAGAATTGGCAAGGCTTGCTGTAACACCGTCCATGCAGGGCAAAGGTATAGCCAGAATGATGATGAAACACGGTTTGAAGGCTCTTAAGGACCGGGAATATAAGAGCATACATTTTCTTGTAAACAAGTACAATATCCCGGCAATCAAATCATATGCCAAGTTCGGCTTCAATGTTGTAGGTGAATGTCACATGTATGATCAGGATTTTTTGTGCTATGAGAAGGAATTAGATTAAGTTCACAGTGACAGGCACTTGTATTCAAATGGAGGGCATGATGTGGGAAGTATATGGGTGAAGATGTCCCGGGAAATATGAAATGTCACTGTTTCGGCAGCAAGTAATATAGTAAGTTGTGAGACTTGGATATGAAGAAAATATACGCCTTTGGCGATTCAAATACATATGGCTTTGACCCAAGAATGGGTGGTGTTGGGAGATATCCTAAGAATATCAGATGGACCGGTGTGATTGATCTGATGCATGAGTATGAGGTCAATAATCAAGGGTATAATGGTCTTTCGATTCCATACTCAGATAGTTCTATTGCTTCAATTGGCAGAAGTATCAAAGAGTATAGCCCGGATATGATCTTGATAATGATCGGCTCAAATGACCTGTTAAACATGTCCCCTGCATCCTGTGAAAATGTAGGAATTCGTTTGCGACAGTTTCTTTCAACACTATGTGGCTGCATTCCGGAACATGCTCAGCATATGGTGTTAGTGGCACCGCCAAAGATGAGGCTGGGCGATTGGACTGATCCTGTAATTGTCAATGAGTCACACAAGTTTGGGACGGTGTATGAAGCTATAGCAAGTGAAAAGGGACTGACATTTCTAAATGCATGTGAGTGGGATCTGCCATTATGCTATGATGGGGTACATCTAACTGAAGAAGCGCATTTGAATTTTGCGGATAAAATTATTTCTTTTGTTTGATGCTAAAGCGGGAAGCTACTGTCAATGACACTGGATTAGAACCTGTATAAAAATATAAGGTCATATTGAGGCAGAAATGCTTCAATGTGGCTATTATTTTTGTCTGAAAAAAGTTATGATTATACATAAGTTGTCTGAAACAATAGGAGGAGCTGGTATGAACGCAAGGGAAGATTTCTGATGACCTGGCGGGGATATCAATTATCATCTATGGACACAGTCATAAATATAGCCTGATAGAAAAAAACGGGCAAGTATGGTTTAATCCCGGATGCTGCGGAAAAAGAAAACCAGACCAGGAAGTCTCTTTTGCAGTCCTTGATATATCAGGCCCAGGAGAGTTTGAATTTCAGAAAAGAGGTATCGCCACCGCGGAACAGGACTCAAAGCTTCCAAAGGATATAGATAGAATAATCTCCAAGGCCATGGATCTGACTGACAGAGGAAAGACTCACAAAGAGATTGCAAAGAAACTGAAGATATCAGAAGAGCTGGCAGAGAACATCTGCAGAATGAATCTGACTCATCCCGGAGTGGATGTGGCAGGGATTATTCAGCGGATAAGCTGAGGGGAATTAATACAGTTTATACGGACTGGAAAGAGATAAATCTAACACGACGGTATCATGTGGCTATAAGTAGGCGGAGGATCATATGAGCATTACGTTCAGGAAATTAAACGAGGGTGACTTAGATATATTTATACAGATGAGGATTAATCAGCTAAGAGAAGAAGGGGCCAAAGAGGATATAGACTTGAAGCCTGCACTTAAGGATTATTACCAGAGGCACATGTCTGACGGGACCTTTGTGTCCTGGCTGGCAATTGATGGAGATAGGATCATTGGGACAAGCGGTATGTCTTTTGTGGAGAAACCACCGTATTTCGGATGCCCTAGCGGTAAGATGGGGCTGTTGTCGAGTATGTATACGGATCCGACCTATAGACGCCGGGGGATTGCAAAAGAGCTGTTGGACAGAGTGGTCAAAGAAGCAAGAGAATATGGGTGTGGAACCGTGCAGATCACTGCATCAGATATGGGAGTCAAGCTTTATACTGCATACGGATTTGTCCATAATGGGAATTTCATGCAGTATAAGCTTTGAATTTCAGCATAACCTACAAGGAGAAATTGAATAAATGATAGTTCGTGAATTTCAAGAAAAGACCTTAAACAGATGATAGACATCTGGAATGAGGTAGTTGAAGATGGGATAGCCTTTCCACAGGAAGATTTGCTTAATAATGAATCAGGCAAGGAGTTTCTTGCGATTATATGTGCCATTGGATACGTGATAACAGGATTCATTGGATCACCATGGATAGCAATCATTATTGAATCAGTTTTGATGGTCGGTGCCATCCTGGTGCTCAGTAGATCGGGAGATAAACTATTTGAACGAAAAAAGGGAGGAAATGGACTAATGGAAATCAAGGCAGTTAAATTCAGAAAAGACGGGTTTTATTCACAGCCCTTTGCTTTAGGTGGAGAGGATGGTCCTGACAAATATGATAAGAATATCAGGTATCGTGGCAGACTTCAGAATTACCTGATCGATACAGAGGATGGAGAGTGCGTATGAAACTGATGCCGGCTTTACCTGAAAGTATATTTGATATCGGATACCTGATATTTGCAATCGTAAGCGGAGTCCTTCTTGTCAGTAGTAAAGGCAGGCGGGATGTCCGCCTGATGGGTGCTGCAGCTCTGATCCTGGGATGTGGGGATGCATTTCACCTGATACCGAGAGTGCTTGCATACTGGATCCCGGGGGATTTTACAAAAGCACTTGGTATAGGCAAACTTGTAACATCCATTACAATGACAGTTTTCTATGTTTTGCTGGAATATGTCAGGACAAACAGGTTCGGATCGAAGAAGGGTTGTATACAGACTTCGACAAAGATTATATGGGCCCTTGCTGTCATAAGGATCGCTTTGTGTCTGTTCCCGCAAAACGGATGGACAGATGCGAATGCTCCGGTCAGCTGGGGAATAATCAGAAACATACCTTTTGTTGTCATCGGGATCATGACAGTAGTTCTTTGGCATAAAGATGCTAAAGATGATGCGGGGTTCCGCTTTATGGCTCTTGCAGTTGCACTGTCATTTGCCTTTTATCTCCCTGTTGTAGTTCTGGCACACAGCATTCCTATGATGGGTATGCTTATGCTGCCAAAGACCATTATGTATATCTGGATTATCTGTATGTTTCTGCAGATACGAAAAGGGGAAGAATATGCAGATTAACCATCTTGCGGAGACTATCGCAAAGTTAATTTGATTTAAGCTGGACCCGATATATCTGAAGGATCGCCCGCAGGAAGTTAATATGGTGAGCTTTTGTCGGTCGACCCATCTTATATATATCAACAAATCTAAAGCGTCGAAAGTATGGGATGCAAACCCAACTCTTTTATACACATCTAAAAATCGATTTTTTCCAATTCCGGATATCGTCAAAAATCTATGCACATCCAAAAAGCCAATTTCCTTAATTTTAGATAGCGCTTCCCTGCTATTTTTTTCTTTTGACTAAACCAAAATTTTCAAAACATGAAAAAAAGATGTTGTCATGCATCTTTTTTTCCATTATTCAGGATTTAGCTGTATACAATACATGACTCAGAGAGTGGTGAGATATCTAAATTTAGAATTTTTGTATTTTAGATGTAGTGATAAAAATCCTGCTATCCCAAATTTGAATTCTTAGTATTTTAGATGTAGTAATATTAATGATGTTGTAGATAAGTGCCTAATCATTTTTTC
>JAILJR010000228.1 GCA_024694565.1 Butyrivibrio sp.
AAAAAGAGTATACACTATATAACTAGAAAAAAGTATAAATTTTTTATAAACACTGAAAATATAATTGTTGAAGTAGCTGTGTGTATAATGGTAAAATAATCAAGTATTTTCAATACATTCTATAAAATAAATGGTGGAAAAAAGTTTTGGGTAGATCAAATTACAGGAGAAAAGACGGCAGGAGACTTTCCAATGCCGAGTACAAGATTAAGCGTAAAAGGGAAATAATTGTTCATCTAAGTATGTTGATTGCAGCAATTATTGCTGTAGTTGGTATTATTGGCTTTGTCATTTTCAAGCTCACGCATAAAACAGAACAGGAGCCTGTACAGGCTGAAATAATACATGAAGAGCCAATCGAAGAGATTCCGGTCGAAACCAGTAGTTCTCTGCCTGAGGAAATAGTGGAAGAGGAACCGGAAGAAAAAACAGGCGCTTATATGGCAAAATCAGAGGATGCAGCGTCATTTTTTGAAGGCTACAATATTGACAACGGATCGGCCGCATATTTATCAAGTGAGAATACGCTGAGTACATATGCGATCCTTGTAAACCTTGATACAGGCAAGACCGTAGCATCAAGGGAAGGAACGACAAAGATTTATCCTGCATCGATGACAAAAATCCTGACACTTCTGGTTGCCGTTGAACATCTCGATAATATTGACAATACTTTCACAATGACCAGAGAGATAGGAGATTTCGTATTTGGACATGAATGCAGTGTTGTTGGATTTGAAGTCGATGAGGTAATTCCCATAAAAGACCTTCTGTACGGAACAATTCTTCCTTCAGGTGGTGATGCAGCAATGTGTCTTGCCGAATACATCGCAGGCTCACAGGAAGCCTTTGTTGACATGATGAATGAAAAGCTTACAGCGCTTGGATTATCCGATACAGCGCATTTTACCAATTGTATTGGTATATATAATGATGATCATTATTGCACATTGGAAGACATGGCAGTTATTTTGAAAGCTGCTGAGGAAAATGCACTTTGTCATGAGGTTTTAAACGCAAGAACATACCATACATCACCGACTGCACAGCATCCGGACGGAATGCAGATATCCAACTGGTTTTTACGCAGAATTGAGGATAAAGATACTCATGGAACCGTTACAGGCGCAAAAACAGGCTTTGTAAACCAATCCGGCAGTTGTGGAGCAAGTTATCAGATTTCCAACGACGGAACCCACTACATCTGCGTAACAGCCAATGCAGGCAGCTCCTGGAGATGCATCTACGACCACGTAGACATATATTCCAAGTACACAAACTAAAAATCGATTCAAGGCCTATAAAAAAGGAAAATATTTTTAGGCTGGCGCAAATTGTAAAACAGCCCGTATAAAACTCTTCGTTAAACATGTGTTTTGCGTATAGTTGGTTTGAGGGCGCGCTATCTTCCGAGGCGTCTTCAATTTTCGCCTATATATTGTATTTGGTTTATTTTGGTAAACCAAATTGTGGTATAATTGAACTATGCAAAACAAAAATAATGAAGAAAAATATTATACTGAACAAGATAAGATCAATATTCTGAAGATGCGTGAAGTACTTGAGGACCTGCCAAGGTTCTGCAGGCAGTTTTTTCGTGGGATTGAACCTACCACAAGTGCAAGGACCAGACTTGGATACGCTTATGATCTGAGGGTCTTTTTTGAGTATCTTCATAACTGCAATCCTGCTTTGTCAAAGATTGATATCAGGGACTATACGATCGATATTCTGGATAAGATTGAGCGTGAGGATTTGGAGGAATACTTAGAGCATTTGTCCTTATATGAGAAACAGAACAAGGAAATAACTAATGCTGAGCAGGGGAAAAAGAGAAAAATGTCTGCTCTGCGCTCAATGTACACTTATTTCTATAAATCAGAGATGATCAAAAGGAATACTGCTGAGCTCGTCAATATGCCCAAGCTTCATGAGCATGAAATAATAAGGCTTGAACCAAACGAAGTTGCTGTCCTGCTGGATCAGGTTGAAGCAGGTGAAAAATTGACAAAATCTCAGCTCAAGTATCATGGTAAGACAAAGTTAAGAGATGTTGCTCTTCTCACTCTTCTATTGGGAACCGGTATTCGTGTCTCTGAGTGTGTAGGACTCGATCTGGATGACATAGACTTTGAAAACAACGGACTTCATATACATAGAAAAGGCGGCTATAACACTGTTGTTTATTTCCCTGATGAAGTAAGGGATGCTCTGCTTGACTATCTTGAGCAGAGAAAAAAAATAATTCCCTGTGAAGGAAATGAAAATGCTTTCTTCCTCTCCTTGCAGAACAAGCGCATCTCTGTCAGAGCTGTCGAGAATCTTGTCAAGAAATATGCAAGAAATGTAACTACTCTTAAAAAAATAACTCCCCATAAGCTGAGGAGCACATTTGGTACAAATCTTTATAAAGAGTCCGGAGACATCTATCTTGTTGCAGATGTGCTTGGACATAAGGACGTTAATACCACCAGGAAGCACTATGCAGCACAGGAGGATGAAAACAGAAGGCGTGCGGCGAGGATGGTTAAGCTTCGCGAGAATCATTCATCTGACAACAAGGATTTTGGGAAATAATCGAAATTATTTAAATTCTGATGAATAATATGGAATTATAAGCATCTCTCCTGCCTTTAGCTTATCAGGGTCTGAAATCGAATTTATTGAACAGATTTCGGATAAATAATCGCTGACAGACGAATAATTGTCATCAGAATAATAAGCTGCTGCTATACTGCCAAGGGTATCATCGGCATGAACCGTAATGGTCGTATAATACTTGTAGCTAGGAACAAACTCGTCACTTTGCGCATCTGACATGAAGGATGCACCAATAAAGAGCACAATAAAAAGAATAAGAGAAAATGAAAGTCCAAGAAGGAGTATCTGTCTTCTGAATATCTTCTGACGACGAAGTCTGTTGTTGCGAATCCTTTTCTCGCTTTTTGAATAATACCATGAATCGCTATATAAATCTTCTACTCTTGCTGCTCTGCTCATAATATACCTCACATACCAAACATTTGTTGCGAACAATTGTTCTAGATATATAATACCGAACGCGTATTCGGTTGTCAACAAAAATCGAACATATTTTCCGAACATATTTTCCGAACAAGTATTTGTAAAAGAGAGTGTTTATGTGATATACTGTAAGAGACTACTAAAGAAGCCGGTAAACGTATTTTTTCATTTCATTTACATGACTGCGGCAGCCTGGTCTGGCAGTTTTATGTATGATTTTCACCGGTATTTATCGAGGAGGAGTTATATGTCTAAAGGTAAAATATCGCAAAAGCAGAAGGAAATACTTGAATACATCAAGAGCCAGACTCTCGAAAGAGGCTTTCCGCCTTCAGTAAGAGACATTTGTAAGGCGGTTAATCTCAAGTCAACATCATCTGTTCACTCGCATTTAGAGTCCCTTGAGAAGAACGGATATATCAGAAGAGACCCTACCAAGCCAAGAGCAATTGAAATCTGTGATGACGGCTTCAATCTGGTAAGAGCAGAGATTGTCAGTATACCGGTTGTAGGACAGGTTGCAGCAGGAACTCCTATCCTTGCAGAGGAAAATATTGAATCATATATTCCCATACCCGCAGATATGTGTCCCAAGGGATCCGATGCCTTCATCCTGAATGTTAAAGGTGATTCGATGATCAATGCAGGTATATTTAATGGAGACAAGCTTTTTGTGAAGGCCTGTGACACGGCCAAAAACGGCGATCAGGTAGTCGCTCTGATAGACGATTCCGCTACAGTTAAGACCTATTACAAGGAAAAGGATCACATACGTCTTCAACCCGAGAATGATACCATGGACCCAATAATAGTCAAGGACTGCAAGATACTTGGCAAGGTGTTTGGAGTTATGAGATTCTATTAAAACACATTTTGCCGGTCAGGATAATTGCAAAAAACAAAAAGACAGCCACCGGGCTGTCTTTTTATGTTTATGGAATATACTTATACACCGTCATTGGTAATGAAATACACCTCAGGATTGAATCCATTTTGCTGCATAGTTTCGTATAACTTCGTCGCTGACCTTTTTGCTGTCGATCATATTCTTCATCTCCTGCCTCAGATCGGCGTCTCCGTTGTATCCGCGCATCAGCGCATAACTGTACATGATTACTGCTTTGTCATAATCTCCGCCCTTGAAGTAGCAGGCGCCGGCGTTTTTTGTAAGAAGCGCATCTTCGCTCAGATCTGCACTCTGACTGAAATAATCTGCCGCATTTTTATCATCATTTTCGCCGTAATATATCCAGCCCAGGTTTTCCAGCATTGTTGCTTTATCGTAATCATAGCCAAGTTCAAGAGCCTTTAGAAAGAACTTTTTGGCTTTGGCGCTATCGTTATCCACAACACCATTGTCTACGGTATCATCATAATACAATAGCCCAAGTCTGTAAGCTGCCTGTCCATACTCCTCATATGAACCTTTGTCTTCGTAGAACAGCCTTGCATTCTCGTAATCCTTTAGCTCATAATAGGTATTTCCTGCATTATAATAGCCCTGATTTGCCCCTTCATCTCCTGCTTTGATGAAATACTCAAGTGCAGTATCATAATCCGCCTTTTCGAGGCCGTAACCGTTTTTGTAGATTACTCCGATATTGTTCAGTGAAGCAGCACTCCCTGTATCAGCAGCAATTGACAGATACTTAAGGCAGTTTTCATAATCCGGCTTACCGTCCTCTGACAGATTCCCCTCTGCATACAGTTGTGCCAGGGAAACCAGTGCATCAATATTTCCCTCATCACCTGCCATTCGGTAGTAAACGGCTGCTGTCTCATAGTTTTTCTCTACACCAAGACCGTTCTCATAATTGACACCAAGATTATACATGGCAACGTCATTTCCAAGATTAGCGGCTCTCTGGTACCAGTAATTGGCCTTTTCGTTATCCGGCTCTTTAGCTTCGTCGCTGTAGTAAAAGCCCAGCTGATTCATGGCTGCAGAGCTGCCCATATCCGCACCTTTTTCATAGTATTCAAGTGCCTTGTCATAATCTTGTTCATCACCAATAAGGCCCTCTTTATACATATTTCCCAATTTATAATAAGCCGAACCATATCCGTAGGAAACAGCCTTTTCATACCACTGACGAGCTGTATTGTAGCGTTCTTTTTCATCCATGTCTGTGTTTGTGGGGTAAACACCTTCACGATACATATCGCCGATATCATTCATCGCAGAGGCCTGGCCGGCATCTGCCGCTTTTTTATACCATCTGTATGCAGAATCGATGTCTTCCTGAATTGGTTTTAGTCCATACCGGTACAAAAGACCTATGTTTGACATGGCCTCATAGCTGCCGAGATCTGCCGCATCTTTATAGTAATCAAGGGCCTTTTCGCCATCTGCTTCACATCCTTTTCCCTGGCGATAAAGAAGGCCTGTCTGATTCATGGCTTTGATGTTTCCCATAGAAGCAGCTTTTTCGTAAAATTCAAGCTCTTTTCGGTAACAGTCCTCAGCAAAAACATCATCGCCAATTGCTATATAGAGCTTTGCAAGTGCATCATTTGCGTCTCCCTCGTAATATGGATAAAGCCTTGCGGTTTCTTCGAAGCATTTTTTTGCTTCTTCATAATTTCGCTCAACACCGGAATATCCGGTCATATAAAGCTGGCCTGTCATATTTCTGGCATCAGCGCGGTAGTCCGCATATTTAGACTTATCAACAAGCGAGAAGCATTCAAGAGCTTTTTTGGCGTCCGCCTCCTGTCCCTTTATCAAACCGTTGGCATAAAGCAGCCCCATGTAAAGATTTGCCTCAATACAGCCATTGTCAAGCGCCTCCTGAAAAAGCTCCCTGGCCTTTTCAAGATCTGCAGCCACACCGTTTCCGGAATAATAAAGATTCCCGAGACCAAGCCTGGCAAGATTGCTGCCCATACGTATACCTGTCTCGTAGTTTTCTTTGGCGCTTTCAAAATCATAGTCCCTCTCATCAAGCTTTCCCAGATAATAATATGCATCTGCATTTTTTTCTTTTGCATTTTCAAAAGACTCCCGTGCAGTACGATTATCCTGCTCTGTATGATATTGAGAGTTGTAAGCTGAAATACCATCTGTCATATAGTTGTAATTGCCTTTATTTATGACAAATATGGTTATGAGTGAGATTATCAAAACAAGAGCTGCCGCCGTCGGAATAATGAATTTCCTGTTGAGAAATCTTTTTAAAGAAGAACCTGAAGGCTTCTCCTGTTTTGGTATTTCCGCCTCTGTGTTTTGAGTGTGCTCGAGAATTACTTCTACATAGTGACGAAGCTTTTCAATATTTTTGCTGAGAGGTTTGGTCAGGGCATCCAGCCAGTGAACACGGGTAAGGTAATATTCAAGCTCATTGCTCATTTCTCCTTCTGTGAGCCTGAAGGGAATGATGGTTTTTCCGGCATTGAAGGCCAGAGCTACCTCATTCATTACCTGCCTTGAATCATTGGATTCCGAAGTGTAGACAAGAACAAAAACTTTGGCTTCGGTTAGGCCCTCCTTTATGGCAGAAACCCATTCCTGACCAGGCAGTATATCCCTTGGGGCATACCAGCATTTGATCCCGTTTTGCTCAAAATCAGCAACAATAGCATCTGCAACATTTTTATTTTTTGTGGAATAGCTGATAAAGACATCGTGCTTATTTTTGGCTTCCACAGGATTGTTTATAAACTGCTCAGAATTATCCCTGTTTATGTTCTGTTCGTCCATAAAATCTCCTTTAAAAGTGTATTTCAGCTCATATTTTGATACTTCTGTTTACATACTAAGATGGATCTATATATATGTTCCAAAGTCACCAATTAATCGGATTTTGTTTTTGCGCTTAACATGTTTATAAGTACGCTTACATTATTACGATCAAGCTGTTTGTAGTCCACATTTTTACCTGTAATAAAATTCTCTCTCTTTGACAGATCATCAAGCTCATCCCAGGATATGAGACAGGCGTGTTTAAGAGCGGCTGTATCCTTGGAAATCCTGATAAGCTTTTGTTCACCGCTTTCTTTCTGTTGTAGGTACTTCTGAGCTCTCTCTTCCCACTCCTCCCTGCTCATGCACTGATACCCCATGGTATAATGAAAAGCACACCATCTTTTGTGCTCTGTCCTGGCAAGATTTTCCATTTGGGTTTCTGAGATGTTTTCAGCAGTAGATATGTTCAGTCTTTTTAAGAAGACTGTAAAAAAGTCTGCACTGGCACGGCAGCTCATTCGGCTGAAGTAATCACAACCCGCCCATAGCTCTTTTGATGACAGATTTGATGAATTATAGTAATGGTTTATTTCCATAGCCAGTTCATCTATCTGTCCGCTGTAAAGAATATCTGCATCATAAAGATTTGAAATATCGTTTTCCTTATCCCTTCTGTGACATATAACACTGCCCTCATTGCATTGATATATAGGCATATTTCGTCCGTTGCGAGACAAAAGCCCCATAATGTCACCTGCAATCTCACCGGCAAGATTATTGTTTTCCACAGCGATCACAATATAGGATAGACTTTGGGCGTGCTTTTGTAGAAAATCACAGAAGTTCACACTCTGCCACCCATCAGAAGACATATAAATGCTGAAGGCATCAAGCATCGCTTTGTAACGTGCATTAAAAAAACCTGAAATGTTGTCAAGATCCGGGTCAAAAACATATGCCCTGAATTGGCTGCCCTCAAACTGACCATTGGCGATCAGCTTTTTCAGGACTTCCTGTCCTACCTTGTTAAAACCCACTACAAGAACTTCAACATCCGTTGTCGAGAGTTTATTATCGTCAAATTCCACAACGTCGCATACCGGATACTTCTGTACCAGAAGCCTGGCGGTAAGCTCCGAATTATCAAAGGCCTTAATCTCTCCATAGCCATAGCGTCCATCAGCTGCAAGCAGATCTGCTCCGTATGACTCTTCGCGACCAAGGAGCACAAGGCTCGTGTATTCCGGTTTCACATTTTCTTCCTGCAGTAGCTTTTTCATGCGAAGTGCATAGTTAAAATTCAGGTCAGCAGATTCTGAGAATGCGTAAAGACGAAGATGATTATTTTTCCGAAGATGAAGAAGCTTTAAAAAGCTCTTGGATGGTTCCATTGCAGCATCATCTGAAAACACTATTGCACCCATCTGGCGTATTACAGTTTCCTGAGAAGGCGCAGCATTACCTGCAAATACTACGGATCCCTGCTTCCTTGCAGCGATTCTTTTTCCGTAGATAATGGAATTGTCAGTTATGCCGTAGATAAGCTCTACATCCCTCAGAAACAGAAGCATTATGCGCAGTCTTCTGACCGCGCCCTTCCCGAGGGTCATCACTGCAGCGCTGGCCATTGAGTAATATGCAAGGAAATGTACTACCCAGAAAAGCAGTTTAAAGCCCGGACTGGATGTTCCGCTTTCCGCCAGAGCAGATAAGAAAATGCCTTCATTATTTACACCGACAAACATCCTTCCTACATCTACAAGTGTATGTATTACTGCAGCAAGGTTCTCTGTGTGACTTGACTGCACACTTGAGTAGCTGAATCCATATATCACTATTCCGCCAAGGGCAGCCAGAAGGAAACAAATGCCGGTTATACGCTCACGCTGCTCCTGTTCAAGAGCAACATAGAGAATCAGAGCGAGAAAAACAGCGCAGGAAAGAAGAATTACAGTTATGTCCGCTATCATATCACTTTACCTCATTTAGGATTTCCCATGCCGAATCATCATATGACTGTTCTTGTAAAGTCAGCTTATCATATGGTACAAGAAGGTTATGACGCCTTTTGTTATTATTTCTGACAGGATCATACTGCCAGTTGTTCAAATAATGAAAGCGCATCCATCTCTTATGCTCAAGCCTTCGGCAGTCTTCTTTTTGTTCTTCGTTATATGAACAATACTCTTTGTATGCACGCTCAAAGGTTTCAGGGGATACGACAAGCGTTTGTTCCTTAGAAAGCAGCAAACGGACCTTTGTAAGTAGATGATCTGCTGCTGCAATATTGGACTGTCTCTGATACAGAGAAAGCTCTTCCCATTTGCTTCCACTGCCGGACTTTTGCCGGTACAATTCATTGAGCTGTATGGCAAGATGATTTATTTTGTTTTGTATAACATTTTCTTTTGTAAAAATATGATCATCAGCCCCAAAGAAAACAGCTTTGCTGTTCTCATGCATCTTCGCACATACATATACTCTGCCACTTATTGGATAATAGTTATAAAGCTCTGACATGTTTGAGAGATTGACTGCTTCATCATCGGCGCAGAAAACAATACGGGAAGCCATTTCAAGCAGGGCGTGAGAATCATTCCAGGGCTCATTGTGAAAGAATATACTGTCCCATCCTGCTTTTGACTCATTGACAGATACGGTATTCGACAGTATATAATGATCACGCCTGAAATTGCACCAGTCACCAAATACATGATATTCTACAGGATGATCATCGGGATATACATTTATCAGAAGCGCCCGTTCCAATATGTTCCGGGTGAGCTTATCATCACCCACAAGCACAATAATCCGCTCATCATGTTCCGGAGGATAATGCAGCCAGAAGCTCCTGGCGATGATATCCGAGCGACTGAACACTGTCATATTAACAGGGATATGTTCCGGCTTATACTCTGTCTCACAGAAAATCTGGATTTTTTTGTCTTGTGATGATTTATACAATGCCCATGCATTGTCGTAGTTTTCCCAACCGTCATGACTCATAAAAAAAACACTGCTTTCGGAAGCTGACTTTTGCATGGCCAAAACGGACTCAGGCTGATTATCGACAATGACGAAATGCTTTATAGGGAAAAAGACGTCGTTAAAATTTTTACTGTTCTGACCAATGAAAATATAGGCCGCATCAGGATTTCCCTTTGCAATTTTACGTGCAAGAAGCAAAGTCCTCTCTTCAAGGCAGGAGAAAACGAACCATTTTTTTCGGCGATAGAGCCAAAGCTTAAGTCCGGGAAGCAGGCTTCCAAACAGTAAGGAGAACATCAAACCGAGCAAGAAAGTAAGTACACCTGCACTTGAAACCATAAGCAGTACACCGATAAGCTTTCCGATACTTGTAACCGGAGTTATATCGCCGTAGCCTACAGTTGTAAGAGTTGCAATCAAATACCAGAGAGCTTTTCCAATGTCGGTTATACCCTGACCGTCAGCTCCCTGACTGTTTTCTGCAGCAATAAGAAGCAGTAATAAAATACCGTATATAAGAAGTACTGAAACTATGATTTTTGTCAGCTTTTTTTTACTCATTACTTGTTTGTCCCAAATAGCTTTACTTTATACTTTAAATATAGTTGAACTTTCATACTTCGGCAATCAAAAAATGTTGTATTATGATAGATAATTATCGTATCTTGGTTTTTTGAAAAAAAATAGTCCGGCGTCTTGCCGGACTTAAAAATTTGTACACTAGTCGTTTTTAAGATCATCCTTGCTTATTTGTTTGCCATCTCTCCAGATTCTCTCCAGATCATAAAAGAGTCTGTTTTCACTGTCGAATACATGGACAATTATGTCTCCGAAATCAAGTAAGATCCAGTGCGCTGACTCATAGCCTTCCACATTTTTGGTAATGTAGCCGCTTCGTCCAAGCTTCTCCTGGACATTATCAGCAAGAGCCTGAACCTGATTGTGATTGGTGCCGGCAGCTATTATAAAGTAATCTGCCAGAGTTGAAATATTACTGATATCAATAACTCTGACATCCTCCCCCTTTCTGTCTTCGAGGGCATCTACAGCAAGTGCTGCCATTTTTTTTGAAATTGCTAAGTCTGACATCTAACCACCTTTCAATTTTGAAAATAATAGACAGATAGCTTCGGAGTATTATTCTCTTTAAAAGAAACATCAGAAGCTATCATTTCTTTTTATAGAATTCCTTGTAAAATTCATAAGCCTTCATTGTAGCGTCATCGGTTTCCTTGCCTATTGTACGCAGATAAACAACAGAATCATGAAGAATATGGGACAGACAGACGTCAATATCTTCAAAGGCTTCCTTGCGCACAGCTGGCATATTTTCAAGTGGCTTTCTATTAGGCTCGATGAAATCCGCAATGTAGACTATTTTCTCAAGAAGAGACATATTCTCACGTCCGGTGGTATGCCATCTTATAGCATTTAATATATCTTCATCATGAATATCGTATTCCTTCTGCGCAAGAAACATTCCGACCTTGGCATGAAGGAGTGAATGATTTTTACGCTCTACCTCGGTTATTTCAATGTTATTCTTTTCGCAGACCCTGACCTGTTCCTCATGGGACA
This sequence comes from Butyrivibrio sp., assembly GCA_024694565.1. Taxonomy (GTDB): domain Bacteria; phylum Bacillota; class Clostridia; order Lachnospirales; family Lachnospiraceae; genus Butyrivibrio. The sequence continues at coordinate 11,276 of JAILJR010000228.1, forward strand.
TACTCTTTGCGCAATCATGCAAAAAACCTGCAATCAGCGCCTTCTCAACGTCAGCGCCGTATTTAAAGGCGAGACTTGCGCTTGTGTAGGCAACACCCAGAGTATGCTCAAATCTGTCGGGTTTTAATTCCTTTTCAAGTTGTTTGCGGAGATTTTGTGTAATCTCTATTGTTTTCATCTGTATAACCCCTTTATGCACATAAATTCAATACATTCGTCCGGCATCAGGTATCTGACTGAACGTCCCATACGCACCCGCTGACGAATCTCTGTAGAAGAAATGTCTATCCTATTGAAGGTCATCAGACGTATATCAGCACCGAATTTGTTTGTCAATTCTCTTCTTTTTTTATCAAGTGCGGGCAGATCGTCCTCGGCCCTGATCGCGGTCAGTATAGTGCAGGATTTTAAAAGCTCCTCAGCCTTGTACCATGTATTGATCCCAACCAGCGAATCTCCGCCTAATATAAGGAAGAGCTCATCTCCGGGATACATTAGCTGCAGATCCTTGATGGTATTGTAAGTATAGGTTCCTTCAGGCTTGTCAATCTCAAGTCGTGAACAGGTAAAATACGGATTGTCAGCAATCGCCATCTTGACCATCTGGTATCTTACATCTCCGCTGGTAAGCTCTGTTCTGTTTTTGAGATGTGCAAGATTATTAGGCATAAAAATAATTCGGTCCAGACCAAACTGCTCCCTTGCCAGCTCACCCAAAAGAAGATGTGCATTGTGGATAGGATCAAAAGTACCACCAAGTATACCGATTTTTCTGCTTTCCATCTGTTGCCTCCCTAAGGTATTATTACAGGATTATTTCTTTGTATTTTTTGGAAGAATGATCTTTGGTTCATCCTTAAAAGGTTTGTATAAGACAAATTTTCTTCCAATAACCTGCACCAGGTCGGATCTTGTTCTGTCTGCTACAGTGGAAGCTACCTCTTTGACATCATAGGGACAGTTCTTTAATACAGCAACTTTTATAAGCTCATGTGTGTTGAAGGCTTCTGAAATTGCTGATGTTACTTCAGGTGTTACGCTGCCCTTTCCTATCTGAAAGACAGGCTCAAGGTCTGAAGCAAGTCCCTTTAGAAAGGCTCTCTGTTTACTGGTAAGTGTCATTTATTCGTCATCCTCATCTTCTTCATCGTAGTCTGCCGGTACCGTATCAGCATTCCGGTAGTATTCAAAGCTATAGCCATACATCCTGACAGTGTCACCCTCATGTATATGAAGCTTTTCAAGTTCATCAAGAATACCGTTGTCGGCAAGGAATTTCTGGAAAAAGGCAAAGCCCTTCTCTGATTCCAGATTGGTATAGCCAAGCATTTTCTCTATCCTTGGGCCTTCAATCACATATTCTTCTGCATCAGAATCATAGTATACCGAGAATGCAGTATCGAGATCCTTCTTTAGCTCTTCTTCCGGGAAGTATTCCTGCCTGAATGTAATTTTATCCTGTGGAAGCTCTGACAGAACTCTACTTACATAGTATAACAGTTCACGCACACCTTTTCCAGTCAGGGTAGAGGTTGGAAAAACTTTTACTCCAAGAGGTTCATATTTTTCCCTTATTCTCTTTATTACATCAGACTCTTCCCCTTCAGGGAGCATATCAATCTTGTTCGCAGCAATAACCTGAAGCTTTTTTGAAATATCAGCGTTGTAATTGCCAAGCTCATTGTTGATTGCTTCTATATCTTCGATCGGATCCCGACCCTCTGTTGAGGCAGCGTCAACAACATGTATCATCATCCTGGTACGCTCAATGTGCCTTAGAAACTCATGACCAAGGCCGGCACCTTGTGAAGCACCCTCTATAAGACCCGGGATATCAGCAACAACGAAGCCCTTTGCACCATCCAGATCAACTACACCAAGCATAGGTGAAAGAGTCGTAAAGTGATAATTAGCAATCTTGGGCCTTGCATTGGATACTTTAGAAAGAAATGTGGATTTACCTACATTCGGAAAACCAACAAGTCCTACATCTGCTATTACCTTGAGCTCAAGCAGAACCTCAAGCTCGAGTGATGGCTGACCGGGCTGCGCGTATTTTGGAGCCTGCATGGTTGAGGTAGCGTAGTGCATATTGCCGTTTCCGCCCCGTCCGCCACGAAGGATTACAGCTTCCTTTGTATCTCCGCTCATATCAGCAATGACTTTTCCGCTTGTGAACTCTTTGATAACAGTTCCTTCCGGTACTTTTATATAAAGGTCAGCACCATTTTTGCCATGCATGCGCCTTTTATTTCCATTCTCTCCATTTTCAGCCTTGTATTTGCCGCCATAATGGAAATCTGAAAGGGTGTTAATTCCTTCGTCAACAACAAATATGATATCTCCGCCCTTTCCGCCGTCGCCTCCGTCAGGCCCGCCGTTCGGAACATACTTTTCTCTTCTGAAGGAGATATGTCCGTCTCCTCCCTTACCACTTTGTATAAATATTTTAGCTTTGTCTACGAAAACCGGCATGTGTTAACCTCTGTTAAATACTTAAAAAGAGGCTTCAAACAATAAGTTTGAAGCCTTTTACCAATCAATAATCTCTGATTACTTATTCTCTACAGGATGAACGCTGGCCTGTTTCCTGTCTCTGCCCTTGCGCTCAAATCTAAGAACACCATCAACAAGTGCAAATAATGTGTCATCACTACCGATTCCAACATTAACACCGGGATGAATGTGTGTTCCACGCTGTCTATAAAGAATATTTCCAGCCTTTACGAATTGTCCGTCAGCTCTTTTTGCTCCAAGTCTCTTGGCTTCTGAATCTCTGCCGTTCTTAGTAGATCCAACACCCTTCTTATGAGCAAAAAATTGAAGGTTCATATTCATCATGACTTATTCCCTCCTGAATTTAATGTTCAAAAATTTCTTACCATATTGTTCATAAATACTTGTTATTCCTAGCTCAAAGGATTTTAAGAGAAGCTCTGCATCCCCTGAAACCGGATTTGTGAAGGTCATTCTGATGATACCCTTTTTTTCATCCGTAAACAGTGAAAACTTATCTTTTGTAAGCTTTTCTAACGAGTTTACGGTATTAATAGTAAGAACCGAGATGGCTGAGCATACTATATCCTCACCATATTCAGCAAAACCTGCATGGCCCTTAGACTCTATCATTTTGTATTTATCATCCGAACTCTTTACAATAGTGATCGTAGTCATTGGTATTTATGAGCGGCTTTCAATTACATTGAAATCTTGTCAATCTTGACAAGCGTGAAAGGCTGTCTGTGACCATTCTTCTTGTGATAGCCAGTCTTCCTCTTGTACTTGTAAACAACAACCTTCTTGCCACGACCCTGCTCAACAACTGTTGCGCTAACCTTAGCTGAGCTGACATCGCCGGCAACCTTAAGTGTGCTGTTGTCGCTTACTGCGATAACATTGTCAAATGTTACTTCCTTACCGGGCTCAACGTCAAGCTTCTCAACCTTGATCTCGTCGCCCTCGGAAACTTTGTACTGCTTTCCACCGGTTACAATAATTGCGTACATAAGTTACCTCCTTCTTCAAAAAACTCGCTAACATCGGCGGGGACAGACCCACTTCTGCCTAGTTATGCGGCATACCTATATAAAATAACATTTGTGCTCAGAAATGTCAAGGGGGTATTAGGTGGACAATTCAGTGGTCAGACAGACGGGGCAGTCCGTCTGTCTGACCACTGAATTGCAGATTAGTTCAGCATAAAAATGGACTAAGGAGCTCTTTGAGGGACTTGTCATTTTTATTGCGGGTTAATTCTACTATGCCAAGGCCGGTGATGTCTATGAACTGCGTGTGGACCGGGTCCTTTGAGGCAAGGGCAGACAGATATTCACATAAATTCTGCGTATCATCTGCATTTTTCATATTGATGAAATCGATGAGGATCATGCCGGAAAGGTTTCTTAATCTTATCTGACGCATGATCTCGGTGGCTGCCTCGTGATTTATACGGGAAATAATGTCTTTTTTCCCGGTGATGGCTTTGCCTGAGTTCACGTCTATGGCATTGAAGCTTTCAAGCTGTTCTATTATGAGATAGGCGCCGCTGTCAAGCCAGACTTTTGAACGGAGACACTTGCCTATGTCATTAGAAATGTTGTAAATAACTGAGCTTTCAATGATTTTGTACTCTTCAATTCCTTTTGACCTTAGAAAGGCCTTTGCTTTTTCGACGTGCGATGACAGATCAGATGAATTGGAATCGTAGAGGCAGGAAAAGACAGTTCTGGTTCTGCCCTCAGAAAGAATACTTTTAAGTATTGCAAGGGTGTCTTTCAGGTCCTTTTCAATTTCGGCCCTCTGTGTTTCCTTTGGCAGAAATGCCGCCTCAGTTCTGATAATCAGGCCAAAAACTGCGCCGAAGAGGTCATTCTTACTGTCATTAAGGATATTGCTGTATTTATCCTGGATTGAACTTATGAGTTCTCGACGGATAGTGTCATCAAGCTTCTTGGATGCGCCGACGCCACTTCTGCCAAGGGTGAGGACACAGTATTTTCCGGGAACAGATAAATATGATGTAAGACGTCCTTTCTTGGTCTTGATAGCTTCTGTTTCCAGCTGAAGGATGATCTCGTCGCCCTGACGAAGAGGTGCCTTGTCTGTCACTTCTCTGTTTACTATGCTCGAAGGAAGAATATCCTTCATATGAACATAACCCAATTTGTCTTTATCGTACCGGACAAAGGCTGAGTTTATGTTCTTTACGATATTCTCAACACGGCACAGAAAAATGTTTTTTAGCTTTGTTTCGTGAACTATGGAAAGAAACTCCAGCCTATTATCGATATAGGCTGCTACAACCGGGAAATCCTTATATTTTGTAAGTAAAATATCAGCCATTTATATAGACTCTCTTTTCAATGTCATCAGTAATAAAGGGCTCTGCATATAAGCCCTTCTCATCCTGTCCGGACCTATATATATCCAGCCTGTGTATATCAAGCATCACAGGACTGAACTGCCTTCCAAGACTCTTAAAAAAGTACTCAAACAAAAGCGCCGGTTTGAGAGTCGTAAGACTTCCCATAGCAAGAAGAAGATTTACAGATTCGCTCTCACGGTCAAAGGAAAATTCGTATATCATGGGCTTCATATCTATCTCTTTTTCCCCGCTCTTGGTCTTTTTTACAGCCAATAGCCTTTCTTCGGACAGATATTCGGTCATGGCAGATATCCAGTCAAAATCGGGTTTTAAACTCTCTCTGAAGCGTATCATATATCTTGCTGCAAAGGAAACTGTCATGGCCTTTTCTTCATTGTCTGAAAGCTCCTTTACTGCCAGTATACTGATGCCCTCATTCATGACTGCATTTAACCGGTCCATTACGTCACTTGCAGAAACAAAAGAGTTCAGTACCATATCGAGGTACTCTCCGTCACTTGTTGCGCCAACTCCCAGGGGCTGGGCAAAAGACAGCAGCTGATGCGGCGAAAAGCCTTCCGAATACTTTATATCTAGATCGGCTCTTCTTATTGCTTTTTGAAAATATCGCATGACGTCAAGGTGTCCGATGAATTTGATCGGACCGTTCTTTGAAAACTTAAGTCGTAGTTTTATCATTTATATTTCTCCACGCATACTCCCACATCATAGACTCCTGCTCCGCAGCCAAGACATGAGCTTCTGCAGTTACTCGAGGGTTTTCCTTCGAGGGCGTTTTTCCATTCTCTGAGAAGGAATGCTTTGCTGACACCGCAGTTTATCATATCCCAGGGGAAAATCTCGTCCTCAGCTCTTTCCCTTGTGGTATAGAAAAATGGATCGATTCCTAAATCGCGGAAGGTCTCCATCCATATATCAAATTTGAAATACTCACTCCATGCATCAAAAATACAGCCTCGTTCGTAGGCGCTTTTTACAGCCCTGCAGAGCCTTCTGTCACCCCGGGCAAAGATTCCCTCCATCATACTGGCATCAGCCTCATGCCAGTTGTATTTAATATGCTTCTGGTTGAGCTGGCTCATTATACCCTTTCGGGTCTTGTTGGCCTTTTCAAGAAATTTTTCCCTGGTGTCCATTGGAGCCCATTGGAATGGGGTGAAGGGCTTGGGAACAAAAAAGGAAGTGCTGGCAACAATGTCTATTGTCCTTCCGTTCCTCTTTTCTTTGGAAACAGTTTCAAAATACTCCACTGCAATCTTATTGGCAATATCTCCAATCCCGGCAATATCTTCATCTGTCTCGGTTGGAAGTCCGAGCATAAAGTAAAGCTTAACCTTATTCCATCCCCCAAGAAAAGCTTCATGGGCACCCCGGAGGATATCTTCTTCGGTGAGACCTTTATTGATCACATCCCTCATCCTCTGAGTTCCTGCTTCCGGGGCAAAGGTGAGACTGCTCTTTTTCACATCCTGAACCTTGCTCATGACGTCAAGAGAAAATGCATCTATTCGAAGTGAGGGTAGTGAAATATTCACCTTTTTCTTATTGCAGGTGTCGATAAGAAAATCCAACAGTTCAGGCAGCTTTGAGTAATCGCTTGAGCTTAAGGAGCTGAGTGAGATTTCCTCATAGCCCGTGTTTTTTAGGGACTCTATTGCCAGCTTTTTCAGGTAGTCAAGATCCTTTTCACGTAGCGGCTTATAGAGCTGACCTGCCTGACAGAATCTGCAGCCTCTTATGCAGCCCCTCATAATCTCAAGTACTACCCTGTCCTGTGTGACCTTAATATATGGAACGACAGGCTTAGTAGGGTAAAACTGATCGTTAAAGGAAGGGCACATCTCCTTGCTGATTGTGCGCGGCACATCCTCGTATATGGGTTCCATGCTGGAAATTGTGCCGTTTTCATTGTATTTTACATCATAGAGAGAAGGCACATAAATACCCGGAAGCTTTGAAATTTCATGAAGAAAAGCTTCCCTGCTTATGCCGCTTTTACGAAGACTTTTATACATATCAAAAATCTGTCTGTATCTGGTCTCGCCTTCACCTATATAAAAAAAGTCAAAAAAGTCCGCAAGAGGTTCAGGGTTGTAGGTACAGGGACCACCTCCCACTACCAGCGGGTCATCCCAGGTTCTGTCACAGGAAAGGATTGGGATGCCTGACAGATCAAGGATCTGCAGAATATTTGTATAGCACATCTCGTACTGTATGGTAATTCCCAGAAAGTCAAAATCCTTTACTATATCCTGAGATTCAAGCGCAAAAAGAGGAATGTTCTTCTCTCGAAGTAAATGATCCATGTCAAGCCAGGGTGAGTAAACTCTCTCACACCAGACATCGGGATAAGAGTTGAACATTCCATATAGAATCTGAATACCCAGATGAGACATTCCTATCTCGTAAACATCAGGGAAACACATTGCGAATCTTATGTCAACAGCAGACTTGTCTTTAATAACGCTGTTGACCTCATGACCAATGTATCTCTCGGGTTTTTCAACACCAAGGAGCATCTCATCTGAAAGAGCTAATTTATAATCCATTTGTTTTTCCTTTATCGTCTGGACAGTTCGTCTGTAATATCCTCCCAGCTCACATTTTTTACAGCCATGAGGACCATCATATGATACAGGAAATCTGACATTTCGTAAATAACCTCGTTGTCACCAGGGTTCTTGGCGGCGATGACCATCTCCGTAGCTTCCTCACCGACTTTTTTTAGTATTTTGTCGATACCTTTTGAGTAGAGGTAATTTGTATATGAACCCTCCCTCGGATGTTCCTTTCTGTCCTTGATTACTTCATAGACGCTGTCAAGAACACGCTGAGGATTCTTTTCATCATAATCCTTTTTTGCAATTTCATTGAAAAAGCATGAGTAGCTTCCTGTGTGACAGGCAGCACCTACCTGCTTAACCTTTGCAAGGATTGTGTCAAGATCGCAGTCAGCTGTCAGGGACTTTACATACTGAAAATGTGAGCTGGTCTCTCCCTTAAGCCAAAGACTCTGTCTGCTCCGGCTGAAATAGGTCATTTTTCCTGTCTGAAGTGTCTTATTATAGGCCTCTTCATTCATATAGGCAAGCATTAGTACCTGATCTGTCCTGTAGTCCTGGACAATTACAGGTATCATTCCTTCTGAATTCTTCTTTAGCTCATCCCATGTAAAAGCAGGCTCAAGACTGTTCACCCTGTAGCCGAAGGCTGCGCATCTCTGTCTGCATCCATCAATTGCTGTGCTGTCACAGGGAACGATATTGCCGGCAACACCATCCACATTACTGTGCTTTTTAAGGATTTCATCGGGAAGACCGTCAAAGGAATCCTCATCCAAAAGAACAGTAAAGTAAAGCTCTGCTTCAGGCTTTGATATGCCTTCCTCAGAATTTGAAAAGAGAATCATTTCAGAGGCATACTTTTCTGCATATTCCTTATTGTTATTGATGGTTGAACTGTCTGAATAGCAGATCACAATCTTGTCCTTACCAAATTTCTCGGATACTTCCTTAAGGATCTCAACATTTCCATCCTTGGTGAAATTGAGAGCAGCCCTCTTACAGCCGGCATACAAGAGCTTTTTGATATCCTCCATGCGCTTAACATTGCCGGCCCCGACAACAGGAACATCAACTGCCTTGCAGATATCCTTGATCAGGTCAAGTGCCTCTTCATGAGCGCTATCGTCAGAAGCAGGTGAAAGATCAAAGACAATGATCTCGTCCACTCCGGAATCAGACAGTGCGGAAGCGTATTTAACAGGATCTTTAGCCTTCGTCACATCTGAGCCGATACAGAGAAGAGCCTTTTTGTCTTTAAGATAAATAGTACCGTAAAATCTCTTAGCAGGTTCAGTCATATTACAGAGCTCCTTTTGTACTTAATACATCACTGATTCTTGGATCCAATGTGGTTGCTTCATCAAGTGCCTTGGCAAAGGCCTTGAATATTGCCTCGATCTTGTGGTGGTCATTGATGCCGGAAATAACCTTAATGTGCAGATTCATTGCTGCAGAATAGGAAACGGCGTAGAAAAACTCCCTTACAAGCTGAGTGTCAAAGCCTCCGACACAGGGAGACGTAAACTCGGCATCCATTGAAAAATATGGTCTGCCGCAGAGGTCTACCGCGCATAGCACAAGTGTCTCATCCATAGGAAGTATCATACTGCCGTAGCGCTTTATTCCCTTTTTGTCGCCAAGTGCTCTTGAAATGGCCTGTCCAAGCACTATTCCGGTATCCTCAACGGTGTGATGACCATCGACCTCGTAGTCTCCGCGGACTGTTACATCAAGGTCATAGAAGCCGTGCTTTGCAAAGCCCTGAAGCATATGATCAAAGAAACCTATACCGGTTTTGACTTTTGAGGCACCGGTTCCGTCAATGGAAAGAGTCATGTTGATGTCGGTTTCTCTTGTTGTTCTTTCGATGGTCGCTATTCTGTTATCCATAGTATACCTCGCAATATTGTTGTTATTCAGGATCATTTATTCGAACCTGACCGCAATCGAATTAGCATGGGCTGTGAGGCCTTCTTCCCCGGCAAACAGCTCAATATCGGTATGAACGTCATACAAAGCCTGCTTTGAATATGAAATAATGCTGGTCTTTTTAACAAAGTCATCAACGGACAAAGGCGAAAAGAATCTTGCTGTCCGGTTTGTGGGAAGAATGTGGTTGGGACCGGCATAGTAATCACCAAGAGGCTCAGATGAATAGTCGCCAAGGAAAATTGCTCCGGCATTTTTGATCTTAGTCATCACCTCAAACGGATTTGCTGTTATTATCTCAAGGTGTTCAGAGGCAACAGCATTGGCAGCGTCAATGGCATCATCCATATTGTCAGCAACGAAGATATATCCGTAATTGTCCAGAGACTTTCTGATGATATCCGCTCTTGAAAGAGTCTTGAGGAAGCCATCGATCTCAGAAGTAACTCTGTCTGCCAGCTCAGCCGAGGTTGTGACGAGTATGGCACTTGCCATTTCATCATGCTCTGCCTGAGATAAAAGATCCGCAGCTACATACCTTGGATTGGCATTTTCGTCGGCAAGGACCAGTATCTCGCTGGGACCTGCTATGGAATCTATTGAAACATGTCCAAAGCAGGCCTTCTTTGCAAGGGCGACAAATATATTGCCTGGACCTGTTATCTTGTCTACCTTGGGTATGCTCTCAGTTCCGAAGGCCATAGCCGCAATTGCCTGTGCACCGCCAACCTTGTAGCTTTCCGTCACACCGGCAATATCAGCTGCGACAAGAGTTCCGGGATTGACCTTCCCATCCTTCCCCGGAGGAGTGCACATAACTATCCGCTCAACTCCGGCAACCTTGGCAGGTATTACATTCATCAGGACACTGGACGGATAAGCTGCCTTGCCGCCGGGAACATATACTCCTGAAATCTCTATAGGGAGGATTCTCTGACCGAGAATGCTTCCGTTCTCCCTTGTCTCAATCCAGGTGTTTCTCTTCTGTTTTTCATGAAAAGACCTGATATTGGCGGCGCTTTTCTTCATGACCTCTATAAATTCGGGACTCAGTGCAGAATAAGCCTCTTTAATCTCTTCTTCTGTAATCCTGACGGAATCGGAGGAAAGCCTGCATTTGTCGAATTTATATGTGTAATCAAAAAGAGCCTTGTCTCTATTTGTTCTTATATTGCTTATTATGTCATTTACTGTGTTCTCATATTCGGTATAGCTTCCGGGATTTCTGTTTAAAAGATTACCAAGGAGCTCCTTTTTAGTCTCAGAAGTCAGTTTTAACGTGCGCATACTATCTCCTTCATATCAGCTATCAGCTTTCTTATTCTCTCGGTTTCCATCTGCATACTTACCTGATTGACAATCATTCGTGCAGACAAAGGGCATATTTCCTCTAAAACCTCAAGACCATTCTCCCTGAGGGTTGAGCCGGTCTCAACAATATCTACAATCACATCCGACAGATTTACTATGGGACCAAGCTCAACAGATCCGTTCAGCTTGATGATATCAACTGTCTGATGCTTTTTGTTGAAAAAATAGTCCCTGGCGATATTCGGATACTTGCTTGCAACCCTTATCATCTCCCGGTGTTCCAGAAGCTCCCTGGCTTCTGAAGGACCGCAGACACACATTCTGCATTTTCCGAAGCCCAGGTCCAAAACCTCATAGACACGCCGGTTCTCTTCTATTATAGTGTCTGCGCCTACCACGCCTATGTCTGCCGCTCCGTATTCAACGTAGGTTGGAACGTCCGGACCCTTGGCAAGAAAGAACTTCAGCTTGAGCTCTTCATTTGTAAAGATCAGCTTTCTTGTCTTTTTATCAAGTATCTCATCGCATTCAATCCCGCATTTTTTCAGGATTTCCATTGTATCATTTACAAGTCGGCCCTTTCCAAGGGCAAATGTTAAATATCTCATCTTTGGACCTCATTCATATGTCCTAAGGTTTACCGACAGAGGTAAAATACGACATTGGGAATTGATCCTTATGTCTTTTCTCTTAGGCTTGTCAACAGTTTTAAAAGCTAAATCTCACTATCATCTGAGAAAACCAGAGCTGCCTTCTTTCCAAGCTTACGAAGCTGAGCAGCCTTTGCAATTGCATCACAGTAGTTTTCTTCGGAGTATCCTATGAGTATTGCGTTTTCCTCATGTTCAATATCCACATTTTGTCTGTAAAGAGCTGACATCAGGTCATCAAGGATGATAACAAAGCCTATGGCAGGAGCATCCTTGCCGTACTTACCAAGAAGTGAGTCATATCTGCCGCCCTTTGCTATTGCATCCCCAACTCCATATGTGTATGCAGAAAATATCACTCCGGTATAGTAGTTGAATTTACTGAGCATTCCCAGATCAAAGGAAACGTACTGACAGACATCATATTCGGAAAGAACCTTATACAGGCTCTTTAATCTTGCAATTGCAGAAAGCGATCTCTTATTGGTTACCTCCTTCTCAGCCTTGTCAAGAGCCTCATCAGATCCCATAAATTCCGCAACCTTTACAAGAAGATTTTTATATTTATCGGGAATCTCACGTTCAGTCATGATTCTCTCAGCTGCAAAATAGTTCTTCTGCACGATCTGGACTCTTATCATTTCCTCGGTTTCTTCGTCGATGCCGGCTTCCTCGCAGATTCCCTTATAGTAGTCTGCATCACCGATACTGACCTGGAAATCAGAAAGCCCCGAGCTCTTTAGAGACTCGATCATAAGGGCTATCATCTCGGCATCAGCATAAACGGACGAATCATTAAAAAGCTCTACTCCAATGCTGCAGTTCTCCTTGAGCTTGCCCTGAAGATTAGAGGTATTCAGAAAAGTTTTTCCCTGATAAACAACTCTTATGGGCTCATCATCTTCAAGCATGACCTTGGAAGCACATCTTGCAATAGACGGAGTGAAGTCCGGCCTTAAAACGAGGGTATTTCCTTCCTTGTCAAAGAACTTATACAGCTCTCTGGCATCATTTGTATTGATTTCCTGTGCAAAAACATCAAAGAATTCAAAGGTCGGAGTATCAATATCCTGATAACCGAAGCTCTTCATTTTACTATGAATTTTCGAGCTTATGAGAAGCCGGTCACTGCATTCTGTCCCATATATATCCCTTACTCCGTCGGGAGTGTGTAAAAGAACTTTATTCATATCAACCTCGCTTTAGTAAAGTACAGTGATAATGTGTTACCATAGAAAAGAGTTTACTTGAAATACGGTAAACTGTCAACCCAAAAGATAATCATTCGGAAATTATGATTCTTAGTCTATTGACCAATTGACTACACAAACAAAATGTCATAAGTAATTTATCAAAATATCATTGACCAGGTCAGTTTCGTTAACCTCTTTGGTCAAGATCGAGCTGCAATGAATCAAGGTATGGGATAAGAAGTCCCGACTCTCCAGGAGTAGGAATTATATAGTCGTCATCCAGTTCATCACGACGGAAGCTTTTTCTGCCGCCCTCCTTTGCCCTTTCCCAGAAGACTTTTAGCTTTCGAAAGGGAAGGTAATAGAATTCGCCAAGGGAGGTGAAATGTATCAGAAAGAATGAAATACCATCCTGATTTTCAAAGCTTTCCATGAAGGATACCTGGTGTTCGTGTATGTTTTCAAGCGCAAAGGTTGTTGATGCACATTCCTTGGCATCAAAGCATACCGGTATACCCTGTACTGCCCCAATATAGTCTACAGTGCTCTTTTGATCGAAGTAAGCAAGAGTAATATGTCGTGTTTCCTTTTCAATATTGATGGGTGTTATCGGTGTAGGGATCTTCTGGATAAGGGCAAGTCCCATTTCAAGGTAGCGCTCATTAGTGCGATTTATCATATCTTCAAGTGTGGAGCCTCGAAGCCCCCTTGACTTCCAGGTTGGCATAATTTTAACCTCTGGTATAAGTGTGAATTAAGTGTTTTATTTACTGCATATATCTGTGAAGGCTTTTGGTAAAGGGGCATTAAACTCCCTTCCGGACAGATGGTTAAAGGGGGCTTCCATATCTGATGGGAAAATCAGGCGATAGCTGTGAAGGAGCTGATGGTTTATACCCTTTAGCCTTTGACCGCCGTATTTTATGTCACCTGCGACAGGGTGTCCTATACTTGAGAGATGTGCCCGGATCTGATGAGGCTTACCTGTTATCAGCTTTACCTCAAGCATTGTCAGATTTTTCTGCGGTATGTAGTTTACTGGTACATATTCAGTTTCAATATAGGAAAAGCCGGAGGCACCCTTGGCATCCTGCCTTATTGTAACGATATTTTTCTTTTCGTCTTTGCAAAGATAACCTTTTAACTTCATGCTTTCAGTTAGTTTACCGCCTACGATAGTTCTGTAGTACTTCGATACTGATCTGTCACGTATAAGTTCATTCATTTTCCTCGCACCGGTGAGGGTCTTGGCACAGATTACAAGACCGCTGGTGTTGCGGTCAAGGCGGTTGCAGACTGAAGGTCTGTAGGTTTCAAGTGAAGAAGAAGTCACATCGCCCTTCTTAAGAAGATAATGTATAAGCCAGTCGTTCAGACTGAAATCACAGGGGGCTGCCTTCTGAGTCAGCATTCCAACAGGCTTGTCTGCCAGAACAATGTTTTCATCTTCATAAATAACCGGAAATTCATCGATATTAAAGAAATCATCCAAATTACTGATGGTTGCGCGATGCTCATGGAAATTGCTGTTTTGTTCTTCCCGAGGAAGCACCTTAGCAGGATTATAGAAGATATCATTTGATCCGGAACCTCTCATTTTATTAAGAGTCTCATCAGAAAAAAAGATCTTTATGGAATCTCCTGCATTCAGCTTATCTTTTCCATCTGATTTCTTATCATTAAGAGTAATATTTTTCTTTCTGAGCATCTTATATATAAAGCCTGAAGACGCTTCCTTCAGATAAGATTTCAGAAAACTGTCGAATCTTTTTCCCTCTTCATTTTTTCCAACTACTATTTCCTTCATATTATCAAGCTTTAATTCAGAATTTGTTAACTGTATGTGGCGAATAACAGTACATCAGATGAGTCGCCCGACAAAAGATCACCAGTCCGGCACCGGCTGTGCATATTGTACAATCACTTCGGGCACGCTTTCGCTCCTTTCGCTTCGTAGCGGTACTAAGGCACCAAAATACGGTGCCTTAGTACCGCTACGAAGCGAAAGGATAACGCGGGTGACCTATGGGATTGATAGCTTTTTCTGGAAAAGAAATCGAATCATGTTTTTATCCTCAACAGAAAACAGCAATATATTGAGTTTTTATAGAAGCCATCGCAATATGCAGTTGGTATTTTTA